>NZ_DATIND010000013.1 GCF_035474595.1 Longimicrobium sp. | reverse complement strand
TGAAGTCGCAGCAACAACTACGGGAAGCCTCGCAAACTGCGCGAGGCTGATCCGCTCATTCTGTGGCATCAGCGCTCACGACCACTGTCCTTTCATCCTCCGTGGTCGCGCGCAGCGCGGTGTTCGACTCAGGATGACGTCCATGGGTGACGGGTCGGGGTTCTCGTAACTGTCTCCCCCGGCTGGCGTCGGAGCCGGATGCCCGGACTTAGGACTTAGGACTTAGGACTTAGGACTTAGGACTTAGGACTTAGGACTTTTCCGTACCACCTGGAGCGAACGACCGAATGTCGATGTCTGACCGCGAAAACGAGATCGCCGTCGTCGGGATGGGCTGCCGCCTCCCCGGCGCTCGCGACGTCGCCGGGTTCTGGACGAACCTGAGCGCCGGCGCCGAGTCGATCTCGTTCTTTCCGGACGACGAGCTGCGCGCGGCGGGGGTGCCGGAGGAAGACCTCCGCGACCCGGCGTTCGTCCGCGCGTACGGGTCGCTCCCCGACGCGTGGGCCTTCGACGCGCCGTTCTTCGCGGTGAACCCCCCCGAGGCGCTGGTGATGGACCCGCAGCACCGCGTCTTCCTGGAGTGCGCCTGGACCGCGCTCGAGGACGCGGGGGTGGACCCGGCGCGCTTTCCCGGCTCCATCGCCGTCTACGCCGGATCGGGCGCCAGCCGGCACCTGGCGCGGGTGATGTCGCACCCCGACATCGTAAACTCGGTGGGCGGCGACGTGGCGCACTTCGCCAACGAGCGCGACTTCCTGACCACCCGCGTCTCGTACAAGCTGGGGCTGCGCGGGCCCAGCGTGGTGGTGCAGACGGCCTGCTCCACCTCGCTCGTGGCCATCCACCTGGCCTGCCAGAGCCTGCTGAACCGCGAGTGCGACCTGGCGCTGGCCGGCGGCGTCACCGTCTCCATCGACCAGGAGCAGGGATACCGCTACGAGGAGGGCGGCATCCTTTCCCCCGACGGCCACTGCCGCGCCTTCGACGCGCGCGCCGCGGGGACCGTGGCCGGCTCCGGCGCCGGCGTCGTCGTCCTCAAGCGCATGGTGGACGCGCTGCGCGACGGCGACCCCATCCACGCGGTGGTGAAGGGCTCGGCCATCAACAACGACGGGGCGGGGAAGATCGGTTTCACCGCGCCCAGCGTGAAGGGCCAGGCGCAGGCCATCGCCGAGGCGCTGGCGGTCGCGGGGGTGGACCCGGCCGACGTCTCGTACGTCGAGGCGCACGGCACCGGCACGCCGCTGGGCGACCCCATCGAGATCGCCGCGCTAACCGAGGTCTTCCGCGAGGGGACCGATGCCGTGGGCGCCTGCGCGCTGGGCGCGGTGAAGGCCAGCATCGGCCACGTGGACGCCGCGGCGGGTGTAGCCGGCTTCATCAAGACCGTCCTGGCGCTGAAGCACCGCGCCATCCCGCCCACGCTGCACTTCCAGGTCGCGAACCCCGAGACGGGGCTGGACGGATCGCCCTTCTTCGTCAACACCGGGCTGCGGGAGTGGGAGACGGGCGGCCGCCCGCGCATCGCCGGCGTCAGCTCGTTCGGGATGGGCGGCACCAACGCGCACGTGGTCCTCGAGGAGGCGCCCGAGCTCGCGCCGCTGCCGCCGTCAAGTGCGCCGCAGGTGATCGCCCTCGCCGCGAAGTCCGGCGCCGCGCTGGAGCGGATGCGCCGCGAGCTGGCCGGGCGCCTCGCCGCCGATCCCCATCTCCCGCTGGCCGACGTCGCGTTCACGCTGCAGGAGCACCGCGCCGCGCACCCGCACCGCTGGGCCGCCACGGTTCGCGACCTGGCCGAGACGCGCGAAGCGCTGGCGGGGACGCCGGTCCGCCGTCCGTCCACCCGCCGCGCGGGCGAGCAGCCGCCGCCGGTGGCCTTCCTCTTTCCCGGCCAGGGGACGCAGCACGCGGGGATGGCGCGCGAGCTGTACGAGCGCGAGCCCGTCTTCCGCCGCGAGCTGGACCGCTGCGCCGAGATCCTGAAGCCGGAGATCGGGATCGACCTGCGCTCCGTCCTCTTCCCGCCCGAGGGTGGGGAAGACGTGGCCAACGCCGCGCTCCGGCGGACGGGGCTGACGCAGCCGGCGCTCTTCGCCGTGGAGTACGCGCTGGCGAAGACGTGGATGCACCGCGGCGTGATGCCGGACGCGATGCTGGGCCACAGCATCGGCGAGTACGTGGCCGCGCACCTGGCCGGCGTGTTCACGCTGGAGTCGGCGCTGGGCCTGGTGGCCGCGCGCGGCCGGCTGATGCAGGCGCTGCCGGGCGGGGCGATGCTGGCCGTGCCGCTCCCCGAGGCCGAGGTGCGCGCCCTCCTTCCCGCGCGGGTCTCGCTGGCCGCCGTGAACAGCGCCGCGCACTGCGTGGTCTCGGGCGAGACGGCGGAGATGGACGAGATCGAGGCGGCGCTCTCCGCGCGCGGCGTTTCCGCGCGGCGGCTGCACACCTCGCATGCGTTCCACTCCGCGGCGATGGACCCGGTCCTGGACGCCTTCGCCGCCGAGGTGCGGAAGGCGCGCCCCGCGGCGCCGTCCCTCCCCTTTCTCTCCAACGTCACCGGCGACTGGATCACGGCGGAGCAGGCGGCCGACCCCGGCTACTGGGTGCGCCACCTCCGCGAGACCGTCCGCTTCGCCGACGGCGTGGGGCGGCTGCTGGAGAACCCGTCGCGCGTCCTGCTCGAAGTGGGCCCCGGCGAGACGCTGGGCACCTTCGCCCGCCGCCACTCCGCCGCGACCCCCGAGCGCGTGATCGTCCGCAGCCTCCCGCGCGCGGACAAGCCGGACGATGCCGGGCTGGTGATGCTCGACGCCGCGGCCGCGCTGTGGACCGCGGGCGTGGCCATCGACTGGAAGGCCCTGCGCGGAGGCGAGAGCCGCCGCCGCGTCCCGCTTCCGACGTACCCGTTCGAGCGCACCGTCTACCGCGTGCCGCGCCCCGCCGCCGCGCCCGCGCCCCTTGCTTCCGACCCGCCGCGCCCCGACCCGATGCACAACGCTGGAACCGAACCCGCCGCCGCCCCCGCGCGCCGCTCGCGCGCCGCCGCGCGCGTAACCGAGCTGTTCGCCGGGCTGCTGGGCACCGATCCCGCGCAGCTGGACGCGGAGAGCAGCTTCCTGGACCTGGGCGCCGACTCGCTGCTGCTGATGCAGGCCAGCCGCAGCATCGAGAGCACCCTGGGCGTGCGCATCCCCTTTCGCCGCATGATGGAGGAGCTGTCGACCCCCGGCGCGCTGGCCGCGCACCTGGAGCACGAGCTCCCCGAGCTGGCCCAGCCGGAGCCGGAGCCGGAGCCCGAGCCGGCCGCCATCGCGCCCGAGCCCGTCGCCATCGCCCCGCAGCCGGCCGCCGAGGCCGCGCCCGCCGCCGCGCAGGCGGTCGCGATCCCGGCCTCCGCGTTCCACGCCCTTCCCGCGGGCGACGCCAGCCTGCAGGCGATCGTCGCGCGCCAGCTGGAGCTGATGCAGTCGCAGATCGACCTCCTGCGCGGCGCCGCCCCGTCCAGCGGCCACGGATCGAACGGGCACGCGACGAACGGCCACGGATCGAACGGCCACGGCAACGGTGGGTCGGCGAACGGCCACGGATCGAACGGCCATGGCTCGAACGGGCACGGATCGAACGGGCATGGGAACGGCAGCGGCGGCGCGCACCATCCCACCGCCGCCGCGGCGACGGTGAAGGCGCCGGAGCGGATCCGCGCGGCCGACGTGGCCGGGGCCGCCGCCCCGGGGCAGCAGCCGGCGTCGCACGGCCCGCACCGCCCCGTCTCCGCAACGATCGGGCTGGGCGGGGGACACGACGAGAAGCAGGCGGCGTACTTCGGCGAGTTCGTGCGGCGCTACAACGCGCGGACGCGCCGGTCCAAGGAGTACGCGGCGGAGAACCGGCCGGTGCTCTCGGACAACCGCGCGGCGCTGAACTTCCGCATGGCCACCAAGGAGCTGCTGTACCCCATCGTGGGCGAGCGCTCGCAGGGGTCGCGGCTGTGGGACCTGGACGGCAACGAGTACGTCGACTTCACCATCGGCTTCGGCGTCCACTTCTTCGGCCATCGCCCCGCCTTCATCCTCGACGCCGTCGACGAGCAGCTGAAGCGCGGCATGCACCTGGGCCCGCAGTCGGACCTCGCCGGCCCCGCCGCGAAGCTCTTCAGCGAGCTGACGGGGATGGAGCGGGTGACGTTCTGCAACACCGGCTCGGAAGCGGTGATGACGGCGCTGCGCATCGCGCGCGCCGCCACGGGGCGCGACCGGGTGGTCATCTTCGAGGGTTCGTACCACGGCTGCTTCGACGGCATCCTGGCCGCGCGCGCCCCCGGCGGCAGCGACGCCGAGCCGCGCTCGCGACCGGTGGCCCCCGGCACCACGCAGGGGATGGTGGACGACATCCTGGTCCTCCCCTACGGCACCCCCGAGACGCTGGACTTCCTCCGCGCCAACGCGGCGAAGATCGCCGCCGTGCTGGTGGAGCCGGTGCAGAGCCGCAACCCCGAGTTCCACCCGGTCGAGTTCCTGCGCGAGCTGCGCGCCCTGACCGAGCGCGCGGGATCGGTGCTGGTCTTCGACGAGATGATCACCGGGCTGCGGCTGGAGGCGAAGGGCGCGCAGGGGTTCTACGGCATCGACGCCGACCTGGCGGTCTACGGCAAGGTGATCGGCGGCGGCTTTCCCATGGGCGTGGTGGCGGGCCGCGCGCGCTACATGGACGCCATCGACGGCGGGCAGTGGAGCTTCGGCGACCGCAGCTATCCCGCGGCCGACCAGACCTTCTTCGCCGGCACCTTCTGCAAGCACCCGGTGACGATGGCCGCGGCGCTCGCCGTCCTCCGCCATCTCCAGGCGCGCGGGCCCGCGCTGTACGAGGAGCTGAACGCGCGCACCGCGCGCCTGGTCGCCCGCCTGCGCGCGCTGCTGGAGGCGGAAGGGGTGCCCATCCGCATCGTCAGCTGCGCCAGCCTCTTCCAGTTCCGCTTCGCGCCGCAGGACCCGATCGTCGATCTCCTCTTCTACCACATGATCGAGCGGGGGATCTACATCTGGGAGGGGCGCGCCTGCTTCGTCTCCACCGCGCACACCGACGCCGACTGCGACCGGCTGGTGGACGCGCTGGCTGATAGCATCCGCGCGCTGCGCCAGGGCGGCTTCCTTCCCGCGCAGGGCGGCCCCGGCGGCGGCGGTCCGGGAGGGCGGGGGGATGCGGATCCCGATCCGGCCCCGGCGGTTCCCGCGGACCTGAAGATCTTCCCGCCGCCCGAAGTCCCAGCGGACGAGCCGCGCTCGTACCCGCTCACCCCCGCGCAGCGCCAGATCTGGGTGCACGCGCAGCTGGGCGACGACGCCTCGCGCGCCTACAACGAGCAGACGGTGTTCGCGCTGCGCGGGCCGCTGGACGTGGCCGCGCTCCGCGCCGCGCTGGACGACGTGGTGGCGCACCACGACTCGCTGCGCACCACCTTCGACCGCTCGGGCGAGGCGCAGCGCGTCCGCGCCTCCGTCTCCGTCCCCTTCCTGGCCACCGCCCCCGACGGCGCGGACGCGCTGGACGCGGCGCTGGCGGCCGCGGCGGGCCAGGCCTTCGACCTGGCCGAGGGGCCGCTGCTGCGGCTGCACGTGCATGCGCGCGGCGCCGACGACCACGTGGTCCAGCTGGTGATGCACCACCTGGCGGCCGACGCGCTGGGCGCCGGCGTGCTGATGCGCGACTGGGAGACGGCGTACCATGCGCGCCTGGCCGGCGAGGCGCCGGTCCTCCCCCGGGCGATGCAGTTCGGCGAGTACGCGGCGCTCCTGGCCGAACACGCGGCCGGGCACGCCGAGCACGAGGCCGGGTGGCTGGAGCGCTTCCAGGGCGCCGAGCCGCTGCAGCTTCCCGCCGACCGTCCGCGCCCCCGCGTGCCCACCCACCGGGGCGGCACCGAGCGGCTGAGTCTGCCCGCGCCGCTGGTGGCCGCGCTGCGCGACTTCGGGCGGCGGGAGCGGTGCACCCTCTTCGCCACCCTGCTGGGCGCGCTGGCCGCCACGCTGCACCGCGTGGCCGCGCAGGACGACGGAGTCATCGGCATCCCCAGCGCGGGGCGGCCCTTTCCCGGCTCCGAGTCGCTGGTGGGGCACTGCGTGGACGTGCTTCCGCTGCGCACCCGCGCGGACGAGGGCACCACGCTGCTCGCCTTCCTGAAGCAGGTGCGCGGCTGGCTGCTGGACGCGTACGAGCACGAGCCGTTCTCGTACTCGCGGCTGCAGGAGCTGGCCGGCGCGGCGCGCGGGCCCGCCGCGGCGCCGCTGGTGTCGGTCGCCTTCAACCTGGAGCCGGGCGGCGGCGGCGCGGAGCCGCGGTTCGCGGGGATGCGGATGGAGGGCGTGGGCACGCCCACGCCCAACGCCAAGTTCGACCTGAACCTCGACGCGGTCGACGCGGGCGCGGAGATCGAGCTGGTTTGCCTCTACAGCACGGACCTGTTCGACGCGCCCACCGTGCGCCGCATGCTGGGCCGCCTCCGCCGCGTGCTGGAGCAGGCCGTGGCCGACGCGGCGGTCCCGCTGTCCTCCGTCGACCTGCTCGGCGCCGGCGAGCGCGAGCAGCTGCTGGCCGCCTGGAACGACACCGATCGCCCCGTTCCCACGCTCCCCGTCCACGCGCTGTTCGCCGGGCAGGCCCGCCGCGCGCCGGGGGCCACCGCGCTCCTGCACGGCGGCCAGGCCGTCACCTACGGCGCGCTGGACCGGCGCTCGAGCGCGCTCGCGCGGCGGCTGCGCGCGCTCGGCGTGGGCCCCGAGGTGCCTGTGGGGCTGTGCGTGGAGCGCACCCCCGAGCTGCTGGTGGCGGTGCTGGGGATCTGGAAGGCGGGCGGCGCGTACGTGCCGCTGGACCCCGCCTACCCCGCCGAGCGGCTGGAATTCATGGCCGCCGACGCGGCGCTCCGCGTCATCGTCACCTCGGGCGGCGCGGCCCCGGCGCTGAACGCGCACGGCGCCGCGCGGGTCCGCATCGACTCCATCGATCCCGATCTCCATGACGGGAACGAGGAGGGGGACGAGGGAGATGCGGGTGCCACGGCGGAGAACCTGGCGTACGTCATCTACACCTCCGGCTCCACCGGCCGCCCCAAGGGGGTGATGGTGCGCCACGGCTCGCTGGCCAGCCACCTGGCCGCCACCCGCGAGGCGTTCGGCATCGCGCCGGGCGACGTGGTGCCCGCACTGGCTTCGTACTCGTTCGACATCTGGCTCTTCGAGGCGCTGCTCCCGCTGACCTCGGGCGCGGCGGTGCGGCTGGTGGCGCGCGAGCGGGTGATGGACGTTCCCGCGCTGCTGGGCGAGATCGCCGACGCCACCCTGCTGCACGCGGTGCCCGCGCTGATGCGCCAGGTGGCCGCGGCCGAGCGCGAGCGCCCCCGCCTGGCCGGGCTGCGCACCGCCGTGGTGGGTGGCGACCTGGTGCCCGCCGGGCTGCCGGCCGAGATGCGCGCGGCGTTCCCGTCGGCCCGCCTGCACGTGCTGTACGGGCCCACCGAGGCCACCATCCTGGCCTCGGCGCACCGGGTACCCGACGACGGCTCCGTCCAGGGGCACCCCATCGGGCGGCCGCTGGGTAACGTGCGCCTGTACGTCTGCGACGCCGGCGGCGCCCCGCAGCCGGTGGGCACCCCCGGCGAGCTGCTGATCGGCGGCGAGGGGGTGGCGCGCGGCTACCTGGGCCGCGCCGCCCTCACCGCCGAGAAGTTCGTTCCCGACCCGTTCGGCGGGCGGCCGGGCGCGCGCCTGTACCGCACCGGCGACCGGGCGCGCTGGCGCGGCGACGGCACCCTGGAGTTCTTCGGGCGGCTGGACCAGCAGGTGAAGATCCGCGGCTTCCGCGTGGAGCCGGGCGAGATCGAGGCGGCGCTGCGCCGCGACCCGGCCGTGCGCGACTGCGTGGTGGTGGTGCGCGACGACGCCGCCGGCGAGCGGCAGCTGGTGGCCTACGTCGCCGGCCAAGTGGAGGTGGACGCGCTGCGCGCCGGGCTGCGGCGCACGCTTCCCGAGCACATGGTCCCCGCCGCGTTCGTCGTGCTGGACCGGCTCCCCCTTTCGCCCAACGGCAAGCTGGACCGCAAGGCGCTCCCCGCGCCCGACTTCGCGGCGCCGGACGATGCCTGGGTGGCCCCGCGCACCCCGGTGGAAGAGGTGCTGGCGGCGATCTGGGCCGGCCTGCTGCGCCTGGAGCGGGTGGGAACGGCGGATTCGTTCTTCGAGCGGGGCGGGCACTCGCTGCTGGCCACGCGGCTGGCGTCGCGGGTGCGCGAGACCTTCGGGGTGGAGATGGGGGTGCGCGAGGTGTTCGACGCGCCCACCATCGCGGAGCTGGCGGAGCGCATCGAGGTGCTCCGGCGCGAGGACGCCCCCGCGCTCCCGCCCGTCGCCCCCGCGGACCGCTCGGCGCCTCTGGCTGCGTCGTTCGCGCAGGAGCGGCTCTGGTTCCTCGACCGGCTGCAGCCCGGCGGCGCCTCGTACAACATCCCCCTCGCCCTCCGCCTCTCGGGCGAGCTGGACGCCGCCGCGCTGGAGCGCGCGCTGGGCGAGATCGTGCGCCGCCACGAGTCGCTGCGCACCACCTTCGCCGAGATGGGCGGCGCGCCGGTGCAGGTCGTGGCTCCCTTCTCCGGCTTCCGTCTCCCCGTCCACGACGTGGCGGACGAGGCGGAGATCCGTGCCCGCGCGGAAAGCGAGGCGGCGCGGCCTTTCGACCTGGCCACGGGCCCGCTCTTCCGCGCCACGCTGCTGCGGCGGTCGGACGCGGAGCACGTCCTTCTCCTCACCGTGCACCACGTGGTGGGCGACGGGTGGAGCCTGGACCTGCTCTTCCGCGAGCTGCGGGCGCTCTACGGCGCGTACCGCGAGGGCGCCGCGTCGCCCCTCCCCGATCTTCCCCTGCAGTACGCCGACTACGCCGCCTGGCAGCGCGAGCAGCTGCGGGGCCAGGCGCTGGAGCGGCCGCTGGCGTGGTGGAAGGAGCGGCTGGCGGGCGCGCCCGCGCTGCTGGAGCTGCCGACGGACCGCCCGCGCCCCGCGGTGCAGAGCTTCCGCGGCGCGCACCGCGAGTTCGAGCTTCCCGCCGGGCTGGCCGCGCGGCTGGAGGCGCTGGGCCGGCGCGAGGGCGCCACGCTGTTCATGGTGCTGCTGGGCGCCTTCCAGGTGCTGCTGGCGAAGTACGCGGGGACCGACGACGTGGTGGTCGGCACCCCCATCGCCGGCCGCACGCGGCGCGAGACCGAGGAGCTGGTCGGGCTGTTCGTGAACACGCTGGCGCTGCGCGCCGACCTCTCCGGCGACCCCGCCTTCCGCGAGGTGCTGCAGCGCGTGCGCGAGGCCACGCTGGGCGCGTACGAGCACCAGGAGGTGCCCTTCGAGCGCCTGGTGGCCGAGCTGAGCCCCGAGCGCAGCCTGGGCCATTCGCCGCTCTTCCAGGTGATGTTCACCCTGAACGACGGCGCCGGCGCCGCGCGCGATCTGCCCGGACTGCGGGTGGAGGGCGTGGAGGCCGGGGCGGCCGAGACCAAGTTCGACCTCACCCTCTTCGCCGCCGCCGGGCCGGAGGGGATCCGCGGGGTGCTGGGGTACGCGGCCGACCTCTTCGAGCCCGCCACCGCCGCGCGCATGCTGGCGCACTGGGTCCGCGTGCTGGAGCAGGTGGCCGGCGATGCCGACGTGCGCCTTTCCCGGCTGGAGCTGGCCGGCGCGGACGAGCGCCGCGCGGTGCGGGTGTGGGGGCGCGGCCCGGAGCTGGCGGCCGGCCTCCCCGTCCATCGCCGCTTCGAGGAGCAGGCGGCGCGCACCCCCGACGCGGCCGCCGTCGCCTGCGCCGGCGAGCGGCTCACCTACGGACAGCTGAACGCGCGGGCCAACCGCATCGCCCACCGCCTCCGCGCGCTCGGCGTGGGGCCCGAGGCGCGGGTGGCGATCGCGCTGGAGCGGAGCCCGGAGATGGTGGCCGCGGTGCTGGGCGTGCTGAAGGCGGGCGGCGCCTACGTCCCCCTCGACCCCGCGTATCCGGCCGAGCGGCTGGAATTCATGCTCGCGGACTCCGCCGTGGCCGTGCTGGTGACGCAGGAGTCGGTTCGTCCCCGCCTCTCCATCCCCCCTGCCGTCGCGGTGGTGAGCGTGGACGGCGAGGACGCGGATCTCGGCGGCGACGACGAGAACCCGCGCTGCCTCGTCGTGCCGGAGAACCTGGCGTACGTCATCTACACCTCCGGCTCCACCGGCCGCCCCAAGGGCGTGGGCGTGGTGCACGGCGGGCTGGCCAGCTACGCCGCGTGGGCGGTGGAGGCGTACGGCGAGGGGGGATGCGGCGCGCCGGTGCACTCCTCGCTCTCGTTCGACCTCACCGTCACCTCGCTCTTCGTCCCCCTGCTGACGGGGAAGACGGTGACGCTGGTCCCCGAATCGGCCGGGGTGGACGGGCTGGGCGAGGCGCTCCGCGCCGGGGGCGGCTTCACCCTGGTGAAGCTCACCCCCGCGCACCTGGAGCTGCTGTCCCGCCAGCTCCGACCGGAAGAGATGGCCGGCCGCGCGCGCACCTTCGTGGTGGGCGGCGAGCAGCTGCTGGCCGAGACGGTGGCGCCCTGGCACCGCCACGCGCCGGAAACGGCGGTCGTGAACGAGTACGGCCCCACCGAGACGGTGGTGGGGTGCTCGGTCTTCCGCTCCACCCCGGAAACGGCGGCGGAGACCGGCGCCGTCGCGATCGGGCGGCCGGTGGCCAACACCGCGCTGTACGTGCTGGACGGGAACCTGAACCCCGTCCCCGCCGGCGTCCCCGGCGAGCTGTACGTGGGCGGCGCCGCGGTGGCGCGCGGCTACCTGGGGCGCCCGGCGCTCACCGCCGCGGCCTTCGTCCCCGACCCGTCCTCGGCCCAGCCGGGCGCGCGGATGTACCGCACGGGCGACCGGGTGCGGTGGAAGGAAAGTGCGGAAGTGCGTGAGTGCGGAAGTGCGCTGGATCCGCGCGAGAACGAGCGCACTCCCGCACTCACGCACTCACGCACTGCGGTTCTCGAGTTCCTGGGCCGCGCCGACGACCAGGTGAAGATCCGCGGCTTCCGCATCGAGCCCGGCGAGGTCGAGGCGGCGCTGCGCCGCGAGCCGGGCGTTGCCGAGTGCGCGGTGATCGCGCGCGAGGACGGGCCGGGCGGGCGCGCGCTGGTGGCGTACGTGGCCGGCGGCGCGGATCCCGACGGGCTGCGCGACGCGCTGCGGCGGAGCCTTCCCGAGCACATGGTGCCCTCGGCAATCGTGGCGCTGGACCGGCTCCCCCTTACCCCCAACGGCAAGCTGGACCGCCGCGCCCTTCCCGCGCCCGGGCACGGCGCCGCTTGCGGGCAGGTGGCTCCGCGCACCCCGGCCGAGCAGGTGCTCGCGGGGATCTGGGCCGAGGTGCTGGGCGTGGAGCGGGTGGGCGCGGGCGAGAACTTCTTCGAGCTGGGCGGGCACTCGCTGCTGGCCATCCGCGTGGTGGCCCGCGTCCGCGAGGCGTTCGGCATCGAGCTGCCGGTGCGCGCGCTCTTCGAGGCGCCCCAGGTGGCGGCGCTGGCGCGGCGGGTGGAGGAGATCCGCGATCAGGAGCTTCCCCCGCCGCCCCCGCTCGCGCCCCAGCCGCGCGACGGACGGCTCCCGCTCTCGTTCGGGCAGGAGCGGCTCTGGTTCGTGGACCGGCTGGAGGGAGGATCGCCCTTCTACAACATGCACGACGCGCTGCGCCTTTCGGGCGCGCTGGATGCGGCGGCGCTGGAGCGCGCGCTGGGCGAGATCGTCCGCCGGCACGAGACGCTGCGCACCGCGTTCGTGGATACCGGGGACGGCCCGGTGCAGGTGATCGCCCCCTTCCAGGGCTACACGCTCCCCGTCGAGGACCTGTCCGCGCTCCCCGCGAGGAAGCGCCGGGCCAAGGTGGCGCGCCGCGTGGCCGCCGACGCCGAGCTGCCCTTCGACCTGGCCGCGGGGCCGCTCTTCCGCGCCGCCCTGCTGCGGCTGGGTGAGGAAGAGCACGTCCTCCTCCTCTGCGTGCACCACATCGTCAGCGACGGGTGGAGCCTGGACGTGCTCTTCCGCGAGCTGGGCGCGCTGTACGCCGCCTTCCGCGACGGCCTTCCGTCTCCCCTTCCCGAGCTCCCGGTGCAGTACGCCGACTTCGCCGCGTGGCAGCGGCGGCGGCTTTCGGGGCCGGTGCTGGAGCGGCAGCTGGCGTGGTGGAAGGAGCGGCTGGCCGGCGCCCCCGCGCTGCTGGAGCTTCCCACCGACCGCCCCCGCACCGCCGAGCGGAGCTGGCGCGGCTCGCACGAGCCGGTGTCGTTCCCGCCCGCGCTGGCCCGGCGACTCGAGGCGCTGGCGCGCGGCGAGGGCGCCACGCTGTACATGGTGCTGCTGGCCGCCTTCCAGGTGCTGCTGGGCCGGTACGCCGGGAGCGACGACGTGGTGGTGGGCAGCCCCATCGCCGGGCGCGACGTGCCCGGGGTGGAGGGGCTGGTCGGCTTCTTCATCAACGCACTGGCCATGCGCGCCGACCTTTCCGGCGACCCCGCCTTCCGCCAGCTGCTGGGGCGGGTGCGCGCCGGCACGCTGGACGCCTACGAGCACCAGGAGATCCCTTTCGAGAAGCTGGTGGCCGAGCTGCAGCCCGAGCGCGCCACCAGCCACTCCCCCGTCTTCCAGGTGACCTTCACCTTCGAGGCGGCGGGCGAGGGGGCCGCGGGGCTGGGCGGGCTGGAGGTGGAGCGGGTGGAGCCCGACGCCGACACCACGCGCTGGGACCTGACGCTGGCGCTGGGCGCCGGCGCCGGCGGCATCGCCGGGCAGCTCTTCTACAGCACCGACCTCTTCGAGCGCTCCACCATCCGCCGCATGCTGGCGCACCTGGAGCGCCTGCTGGAGCAGGTGGCCGCCGACCCCGACGTGCCCCTTTCCCGGCTGGAGCTGCTGGGCGACGAAGAGCGCGCGCTGGTGGTCCACGAGTGGAACCGCACCGACGCGCCGTCGGCCTCCGACCGCTGCCTGCACCAGCTCTTCGAGGCGCAGGTGAAGACGACGCCGGGCGACGCGGCCATCCTCGCCGGCGACGAGACCGTCACCTACGCGCGGCTGGAGGCGCGCGCCAACCGCGTGGCCCACCGGCTGCTCGCCCTCGGCGTGGCGCCGGAAGAGCGGGTGGCGCTGGCGATGGAGCCGTCGCCGGACTGCATCGCCGCGCTGCTGGGGATCCTGAAGGCGGGCGCCGCCTACGTGGCCATGGACCTGGCCGCGCCGGACGACCGCATCGCCTTCATGCTGAACGAGTCGGCCGTGCGCGTGGTGGTGGCCGACGCGGCGCAGGCGGGGCGCGCGTGGGCGGCCGCGCGGACGGTGGTGGAGCTGGACGGCGCGCTCGCCCGCCTTCCCGGCCTGGCCCCGGCGGTTCCGGTCACCCCGCGCCACCTGGCCTACGTGGTCTACACCTCGGGGTCCACCGGCATTCCCAAGGGGGTGCTGGTGGAGCACGGCGGGGTGAGCAACGCCGTGGCCGCCTTCGACCGCATCTACTCCGTCACCCCCGGCTCGCGGGTGCTGCTCTTCGCGCCGCTGCACTTCGACGCGTCGGTGATGGACATCTTCACCGCGCTCACCACCGGCTCGGCGCTGGTGGTGGCCCCGCGCGACGAGCTGATCGGCGACGCGCTGGTGCGGCTGATGGAACGCCACCGGGTGACCCACGCCAAGTTCACCCCCAGCTCGCTGGCCGCCACGCCCTTCGCCGAGCTTCCCGACCTCCGCGTGGTCTCGGTGGGCGGCGAGGTGTGCAGCGCCGAGCTGGTGGCGCGCTGGGCACCGGGGCGGCGCTTCTTCAACAACTACGGGCCCACCGAGACCTCGGTCCGCATGTCGACGTTCGAGGCCAGCAACGGCACCGTGCCGCCGCCGATCGCCGCGGGGATCGACAACGTGCGCGTGTACGTGCTGGACGAGGCGGGCGCGCCGCTCCCCGTGGGCGTTCCCGGCGAGGTGTGCATCGGCGGGGTGCAGGTGGCGCGGGGATACCTGGCCCGCCCGGCGCTCACCGCCCAGCGCTTCGTGCCCGACCCCTTCTCCGGCGTTCCCGGCGCGCGCCTGTACCGCAGCGGCGACCGCATGCGCTGGAAGGGCGACGGCACGCTCGAGTTCGTGGGGCGCATCGACCACCAGGTGAAGATCCGCGGCTTCCGCATCGAGCTGGGCGAGATCGAGGCGGTGCTGCGCCGCCACCCGGACGTGGCCGGCGCCGTCGTCGTCGCCCGCGAGGACACGCCGGGGGACAAACGCATCGTGGCCTACGTGGCCGGCGGGGCGGACGCGGGCGAGCTGCGGACGCACCTGCGCCGCGCGCTCCCGGAGTACATGGTTCCCGCGGCCTTCGTCGCCCTGGGCTCGATCCCGCTCACCAGCAACGGCAAGGTGGACCGCGGGGCGCTTCCCGCGCCCGACTTCGCGGCCGCGGAAGAGGCGTACGTGGCGCCGCGGACCATGGTGGAAGAGGTGCTGGCGGGGATCTGGAGCGAGGTGCTGGGGGTGGACCGGGTGGGGGCGGACGACAGCTTCTTCGAGCTGGGCGGCCACTCGCTGCTGATCATGCAGCTGATCACCCGCATCCGCGCGGCCTTCGCCGCCGACCTTCCCATCCGCATCGTCTTCACCAGCCCCACGCTGGGCGCCATGGCCGAGGCGGTGGAGCGGCGCATCTACGAAGACATCCTGCAGATGCCCGAGGACCAGGCGCTGGAGCTGGCCGGCCTGGACCTGGTCGCGGGAGACTGACCATGACGCATCTCCACACCCGCCCCGCGGCGGCCGCAACGAATACCGGAGGTTCGAGGTGACCATCCAGGACGTGGAGCTCTCGCCCGCCAAGCGCGCGCTCCTGCAGGCACGCCTGTTCGGGCTGCATCGCGCCGCCGCCATCGTCCCCCGCCCGCGCGGGGGGCCGCTTCCCCTGTCGTCGGACCAGGAGCGCTTCTGGTTCCTGGACCGGCTGGGGCAGGGCGGCCCGGCGTACAACATCTCCGCGGCGCTGCGATTGACGGGCGGGGTGGACGAGGCGGCGCTGGAGCGCGCGCTGGGCGAGGTGGTGCGCCGCCACGAGCCGCTGCGCACGGTCTTCCGCGAGGCCGACGGCGTTCCCGTGCAGGTGGTGGCCCCCTTCGCCGGCTTCCGCCTGGCCGTGGACGACCTGTCCGCGCTCCCCGCGGCCGAGCGCGAGGCCGAGGTGCTGGCCCGCCACCGCGCGCTCTCCGGGCACCGCTTCGACCTGACCGCGGGGCCGCTCTTCCTGGCCCGGCTGCTGCGCGCGGGCGAGAAGGAGCACGTGCTTCTCCTCTGCATGCACCACATGGTCAGCGACGGGTGGAGCATGCGCGTGCTGTACCGCGAGCTGTGGACGCTGTACGACGCCTTCCGCGCCGGGCGCCCGTCGCCGCTCCCCGAGCTTCCCGTGCAGTACGCCGACTGGGCGCTGTGGCAGCGCGACGAGCCGCAGCGCCGGGCCGAGGCGCGCCACCTGGACTACTGGCGGCGGCAGCTGGCAGGCGCCCCCGAGCTGCTGGAGCTTCCCGCCGACCACCCGCGCCCGCCCACGCCCTCGCTGGGCGGCGGCACCGTGCCCGTGTTCGCGCCGCCCGCCGTGCTGGAGCGCCTGCGCGAGGTGGGGCGCGCCGAGGGCGCCACGCTGTTCATGGTGGTGCTGGCCGCCTTCAAGGTCCTGCTCGCGCGCTACAGCGGGAGCGAGGACGTGGTGGTGGGCACCCCGGTGGCCGGGCGCACGCGCGGCGAGGTGGAGGGGCTGATCGGGCTGTTCGTGAACGAGATCGTGCTGCGCACCGCGCTGAACGGCGACCCCACCTTCCGCGAGCTGGTGGGCCGGGTGCGCGAGACCGTGCTGGGCGCGCAGGAGCACCAGGAGGTGCCCTTCGACCGCGTGGTGTCGGAGCTCCGCCCGCAGCGCAGCCTGAGCCACGCCACCCTCTTCCAGGTGATCTTCCAGCTCGACAACGCCGGCGAGGGCCCCGCGGGTCGCGGGCTGGCGGTGGACGAGATCCACGTGGAGCGGGGAACCACCAAGGTGGACCTGACGCTGGGGCTGGACGCGCACGCGGGCGGGCTGACCGGGGCGCTGGACTACAGCACCGACCTGTTCGAGCGCGGCACCGCGCGGCGCATGGTGGAGCACCTGGAGCGGCTGCTGGAGCAGGTGGCCGCCGGCCCCGACCGCCGCATCTCGCGCCTGGCGCTCATCGGGCGCCCCGAGCGGGCGCGCGTGCTGGGGTGGAACCGCACCACCGCCCGGTACCCGGCCGACCGCTGCATCCACCAGCTCTTCGAGGCGCAGGCCGCCCGCACGCCCGACGCGGTCGCCGTCACCTTCGGCGACGAGCGGCTGACGTACCGCGAGCTGGACGGGCGTGCCAACCGCCTGGCGCATCACCTCGCCTCTCTCGGCGCCGGCCCCGAGGTGCGCGTGGGGCTGTGCCTGGAGCGCGGGCCCGAGCTGATGACCGCGATCTTCGGGGTGATGAAGGCGGGCGGTGCGTACGTGCCGCTGGACCCCGCCCATCCCGCCGAGCGGCAGCGCTACATGCTGGAGGATTCCGGCATCGCCGTGCTGCTCACGCAGGAGCGGCTCCGCGCCCGCGTCCCCGCGCTGGACGGCGTCCCCGTCGTCGCGGTGGACGCGGAGTGGGCGGCCATCGCCGCGGCGGGCGACGGTGCCCGCGCGCCGGAGACGGGGGTGACGTCGGAGAACCTGGCCTACGTCATCTACACCTCGGGAAGCACGGGGCGCCCCAAGGGCGTGGCCATGCACCACCGCGGGGTGTGCAACTACATCCACTGGGGCGTGCGCGCCTACGGGGCGGAGCAGGGCGATGGAGCGCCGGTCTTCACCTCCATGGCGGTGGACCTCACCGTCACCAACCTCCTCCCGCTCTTCGCCGGGCGGCCGGTGCACCTCCTTCCCGAGGATTCGCCGGTCGAGGCGCTCGCGCGCACGCTGCGGGCGCGGCCGGGGTTCGGGCTGATCAAGATCACCCCCATCCACCTGGGGCTGCTGAACACCATGATCGCCCCGGAAGACGCGCCGGGGGCCGCGCACACCCTGGTCGTGGGCGCCGACTTCCTTTCCGCCGAGCCCACGCTCTTCTGGCAGGAGCACGCGCCGGGGGTGCGGCTGATGAACGAGTACGGCCCTACCGAAACGGTGGTGGGCTGCTCGGCCTACGTCCTCCCGCAGGGGAAGCACCGCGACGGCCCGGTTCCCGTGGGGCGCGCGATCCAGAACCTGACCTTCTACGTGCTGGACCGGTGGATGGAGCCCGTCCCGGTCGGCCTTCCCGGCGAGCTGTACATCGGCGGCGCGGGGGTGGCGCGCGGGTACCTGGGGCGCCCCGGCCTTTCCGCCGAGAAGTTCGTCCCCGACCCCTTCGCCGGGGCCGGCGCGCGGATGTACCGCACCGGCGACCGGGCGCGCTGGCAGGCCGACGGCAACCTCCTGATCCTGGGCCGCACCGACAACCAGGTGAAGCTGCGCGGCTACCGCGTGGAGCTGGGCGAGGTCGAGGCGGTGCTGCGCCGCCGCCCCGGCGTGCGCGACTGCATGGTGGCCGTGCGCGAGGATCGCCCCGGCGACCGGCGGCTGGCCGCGTACGTCGTGGCCGACGCGGGCGCGGTGGACGCGGCGGAGCTTCGCGACGCGCTCCGCCGCACCCTTCCCGAGTACATGGTGCCGGACGCCTTCGTCGTTCTCGACGCGTTCCCGCAGACGCCCACGGGCAAGATCGACCGCAAGGCGCTCCCCGCGCCCGGCTGGGCGCACTCCGCCGGCGAGGACGACGAGCCGCGCGACTTCGTGGAGGCGCAGCTGATCCAGGTGTGGGAGGAGCTGCTGGGGGTGGAGGTGGGCGCCACGCAGAACTTCTTCGACCTGGGCGGCAACTCGCTCCTGGCGCTGCGCCTGTTCGCGCAGGTGAACCGGCGGATGCGGTGCGACCTTCCCGTCGCCACCCTCTTCGCCGGGGCCACGGTGCGGCGGATGGCCGCGGCGATCCAGGAGCAGCGGAAGGACGATGCATCGCCCCCCTCGCCCGTCGTGGCCCTGCAGCCGAACGGCGCGCTGCCGCCGCTCTTCTGCGTCCACCCGGCCGACCGGAACGTGATGGCGTACCTGGGCCTGGTGCGCCACCTGGGCGCCGACCAGCCGGTGTACGGCCTCCGCGACCTGGGCGACGACCTGTCCCGCCCCCTGGCGCAGATCGCCGCGGAACACGTGGCCGCCGTCCGCGCGGTGCAGCCCGCCGGGCCGTACCACCTGGCCGGATGGTCGTTCGGCGGCTTCCTGGCCTACGAGATGGCGGTGCAGCTCCGCCGGGCGGGCGAAGAGGTGGCCTTCGTGGGGCTGCTGGACACCCGCGCCCCCCGCTTCGCCGTCACCCGCGCGGCGGCGGACCGCGACCTGGTCGCCGCGCTGGCCGGCGACGTGGCCGCGCAGATGCGGCGCCCCTTCACCCTCGCCCCCGGCGCGCTGGAGGGGCTGGGGCTGGAGGAGATGCTGCGCGTCGCCGCGGACCAGCTGCGGGCGCAGGAGGCCGCCCCGGCGGGGTTCGACGCCGCCGCGCTCGGCGAGCAGTGCCACACCATCCGCGCCCGCGTTCACAGTCGCGCCGGGTACGCCGCCGCGCCGTTCGACGGCACCCTCACCCTCTTCCGCGCCGACACCCCGGCGCCGGACCTGGAAGACGTGTTCGCCGGCGAGGGCGACGAGGTGCGGCGCACCCTGGGGTGGAGCCTGCTGGCGGCCGGGATCCGGGTGCACCCGGTCCCCGGCGCGCACGTGACCATCGGCACCGAGCCGCACGTCCGCGTTCTCGCGCGGCGCATGCGCGAGGCGCTGGCCCACGCCCGCGCGCTCCCGGGCGCCGCGGAGGAAAACCGATGAGCGCCCGCGCCCCCTTTGGCGCCGGCCGCGCGACCACACGCCCCACCTTCGCGAGGGCAGCCGTGGCTCCACCCGTATCCGTGCTCGACCGACCCGCCGCCGCCGAGCGCGCGCGGTTCGCGCCCGCCACCGCGCTCTTCGCGCCCCCGGCGCCGCACCGCCGCTCGGGCGCCGGCGAGGTGCACGCGCACCACGGCGAGATCGTGCAGGGCGCCTTCTACTCGGCCGACGGCACGCTGGAGCAGGCGCTGGTCACGCTCCCCTGCTCGCTGTACCGCTCCCGCGCCCGCTTCCGCCCGCTGCGCTCGGGGCCGCTGACCGTGGAGCCCGCCGGGTGCACCAAGGCCCGCGACGCCGCCCGCCTCACCCTCGAGGTGCTGGGGCGGCCGGGGTGGGGCGGGTCCATCCGCATCGACAGCAACGTTCCCGTCAGCTGGGGATGCGGCTCGTCCACCACCGACGTGCTGGCCACCATCCGCGCCGTGGCCGACGCCTTCGACGCCGAGCTCCCCCCGGAGTGGGCCGCGCGCCTGGCCGTGGCCTCGGAGGTCGCGTCGGACTCGCTGATGTACGCCCCCGACCGCGCCGTGCTCTTCGCGCAGCGCCGCGGCAGCGTGCTGCAGGACCTGGGCGGGCCGCTCCCGGCGGTGCACGTCCTGGGCTTCAACACCGAGGTGGACCGCGGGGTGGAAACGCTCTCGCTTCCCCCCTGCCGCTACTCGGGGTGGGAGGTCGAGGCCTTCGGGCCCATCCTGGGGCTCCTGCGCCGCGCGGTGCAGGAGCAGGATCCCCGGCTGCTGGGGCGCGTGGCCTCGGCCAGCACCGCCATCAACCAGCGCCACCGCCCCAAGCGCCACATGACCGAGATCACCGCCCTGGCGCGGGAGACCGGCGCGGCGGGGGTGCAGGTGGCGCACAGCGGCACCGTGGCCGGGCTCCTCTTCGAGCCCGGGCGCGAGGCCGCCGAACGCATGCACCACGCACGCACCCGGCTGCAGCGGCTGGGGCTCGTCCGCACCTGGCACTTCGCCACCCAGCCGAACCAACCGGAGGTACTCTCGTGAGCGGTCCCGCGATCAACGCCAGTTCCGTGGACGCCATGGCGCTCCCGCGCCTGGTGTGGCTGCGCCCCAACCTGGTGGGGCTCGCCTTTCCCCTGCTGAAGCTCCTTCCCGCGCGCTACATCATCCGCAAGGCGCGCGAAGAGGGCGAGCTTCCTCCCGGCGGCGCCATCGCCGAGACCAGCTCCGGCACCTTCGGGCTGTCGCTGGCCATGGTGGCGCGGCTGCACGGCCATCCGCTCACGCTGGTGAGCGACGCCTCGCTCGAGCCCGCGCTCCGCCGCCGCCTGGCCGACCTGGGCGCCGACGTGCACGTGCTGCGCGACGCGGGGCCGTCGGGGGCCTTCCAGAAGGCGCGGCTCGAGTACCTCGACCGCTTCCTGGACGAGCACCCCGGCACCTTCTGCCCGCGCCAGTACAGCAATCCCCGCAACCCGGCGTCGTTCGCCCCGGCGGCCGAGCTGCTGGCGCACGCCGCCGGCGCGGTGGACTGCCTGGTGGGCCCCGTGGGCTCCGGCGGCTCGTCGTGCGGCATCGCCTCGTACCTGCGCCTCCTCTTCCCGGAGATGCTGCTCGCGGGCGTCGACGCGCACCGCAGCGTGCTCTTCGGCCAGTCCGACGCCCGGCGCACGCTGAAGGGGATGGGGAACAGCCTGGTTCCGCCCAACGTGGACCACACCGCCTTCGACCTGGTGCACTGGGTGGGCGCGGCCGAGGCCTTCCGCGCCACCCGCGAGCTGCACCGCCAGCACGCGCTGTTCATGGGGCCCACCAGCGGCGCCGCCTACCTGGCCGCCGACTGGTTCGCCCGCCGCAACCCCGACCTGCTGACCGCGGTGATCCTCCCCGACGAGGGCTACCGCTACGAGAACACCGTCTACGACGACGAGTGGCTGGCCGAGCGCGGCCTGGCCCTCGACGCGCTCCCCCGCGATCCGGTGGAGTGGGACCACCCGCACGACGGCGACGACGCGTGGGCCTTCTACCGCTGGGGCCGCCGCACCTACGCCGAGGTCACCGGCGCCCCCGCCGAGCCGCTGGAGCTGGCGTCGCTGTGATGGCTGGCGGCCCGCGGTGGCGATCGGGAGATGCGAAGGCGATGCAGGGGACATGCGGGCGATGTGGGGGCGATGCGGGGCCGGTCCGGGGCGATCCGGGAGGCGATCGATGGACCTCGTCCTCCACGGGACGTCATCCCGAGGCCGGCCACGACGAAGCCGGATCTCGGGGGATGACGGCAGGCCGAAGGATCGGTGGCCCGCCGCCTCACGCCGGCAGCGGACACGCACGACCCGTTGGACTGATGGGATTCGGTGGATGGGGCCCGCCTCCCCATGACGGGAGGGCGAAGCGTGGGACCGGAATCACCCGCGCCCCCCGCGGACGTCATCCTGAGGCCGGCCCCGACCAAGCCGGACCTCGGGGGATGACGGCAGGCCGAAGGATCTGTGGCCCGCCCCCGCACGTCAGCCGTAGAAACGCACGACCGATCGATCGAGTGAAGGTGATGGGAGATGGACCGCCGGGCAGCCTCGCCCGGCCGGAACCCTGAAGAGGTGCCAAGGTGAGTAGAACGAGCATGCAGCTGGCCCGCTGGCGCGCCCTCCTGGGGCTGCTCTGGAGCGCCGGGCGATGGCGGGCGGTGCGCTTCGGGGTGGGAACGCTGCTGGTCGGCGCCCTCCCCACGGCGGTCATCGTGCTGACCGGCGCGCTGGTGGACGCCATCCCCGGCGCGGTGCGCCACGGGCTGGGCGCGCCGGGCGGGCACCCCGCCCTCCTGGCGCTGGCCGGGCTGGCCCTGGCGCTGGCGCTGGCCTCGGCGGGCGGCAACTGGCTGCACCAGCAGGGGCTGGTGCTGAACGCCGCGTACGCGCTGGAGGTGCACTCCACCGTCGCCCGCGTGAACCTGGGCACTCCCGGGGTGGCCCCGCTCGAGGACCCCGCGCTCCGCGACGAGCTGGAGGCGGTGCACGAGGCCGAGCGGCGCGGCGTGCTGCGGATGACGGCCTCGGAGCTGTCGTACGTGGCGCTCCAGCGCATCCGCGGCTTCGGCGCCTTCGCGGTGCTGCTGGGCTTCCGCTGGTGGGCGCCCCTTCTCCTGGCCGCCGCCTGGTACCTGACCAACCGGGCGTACATGAAGAAGACCGAGAAGGGGATGACCGTGCAGGACGGCGCCCCCGGAGTGCGCCGCGCCGGCTACCTGCGCTCGCTGGCCCTGGACCCCTCGGCCGCCAAGGAGATCCGCGTCTTCGGGCTGGGCGCGTGGGCGGTGGGGCGGTATGGCGACGCGATGCTGGAGGCGCTCGGCGAGCTCTGGGCCAGCCGCGGCGCGGCGCGCGGATGGAGCGCCGCCGCGACCGTCATGCTGGTCGTCTCCCACGCCGCCGTCCTGGGCGCGCTCGGCGCTTCCGCGGCCGCCGGCACCCTGGGCGTGGCCGGGCTGCTGGTGTTCGTGCAGGCGGTGATCGCCACCAGCGACCTGGGGCTGGTGGGCGACTCGCAGTGGTGGCTGGCCGAGTCGCTGGTCGTCGCCGGAAAGGTCTCGGCGCTGCGCCGCCGCGCCGCCGCCTGGCTGCTGGATGGTGGGCCCGAGCCGCCGCGCGCGGCCGGGCGCGGCAAGGTGGCCGTGCGGCTCGACGGCGTGCGCTTCACCTACCGCGGCCGCCCGGCGCCCGTGCTCGACGGCCTCACCCTCGACATCCCCGCCGGCCAGTCGCTGGCCGTGGTGGGCGAGAACGGGGCGGGGAAGAGCACCCTCATCAAGCTCCTCTGCGGGCTGTACGAGCCCGACGCGGGGCGCATCACGCTGGACGGCGGGGCCACCCCGCTCGAGGCCCGCGGCCGCGTCGGCGTCATCTTCCAGGACTTCGTCCGCTACCCGCTGGCGCTGCGCGAGAACGTGGGCTTCGGCCATCTCCCCCTGCTGCACGACGACGCCGCGCTCACCGGCGCGCTGCACGACGCGGGCGGCGCCGGGCTGCTGGGCGACCTTCCCGCCGGGCTCGACACCGTGCTCACCCGCGAGGGCGAGGGCGGGGCCGACCTGTCCGGCGGGCAGTGGCAGCGCGTGGCACTGGCCCGCGCGCTCACCGCCATCCGCGGCGGCGCGGGGCTGCTGATCCTGGATGAGCCCACCGCCGCCCTCGACGTCCGCGCCGAGACCGAGCTGTTCGAGCGCTTCCTGGAGCTCACCCGCGGCGTCACCACCATCCTGGTCTCGCACCGCCTTTCCAGCGTCCGCCACGCCGACCGCATCGTGGTGGTCGACGGCGGGCGGGTGGTGGAGGACGGCACCCACGACCAGCTGATGCGCTCCGGCGGCCGCTACGCCGAGATGTTCTCGCTGCAGGCCAACCGCTTCTCCCCCAAGCTGGAGGTGGCCGATGCGTGAGCAATGGCGCGCCCTGGTCTTCCTGGTCGGCACCGCCTGGAAGACCGCCCGCTGGCGCTCGCTGGGGCTCCTGCTGGAGCCCGTGGGAGCCCTGCGCTTCCCCCTCTTCGCCTGGTTCCTCCGGCTCATGGCCGACGGCGCGGTGCGGCACGACGGCCGCCTGCTGCTGCTGGCCGGCGCCGGCATCGCCGCCACCCGCGTGCTCTGGTTCGCGGGGCTCTGGTACGGCAGCATGCTGCGCATCCGCCTGACCGAAGAGGTGGGGCTGGCCATCGACCGCGAGGTCACCACCCTGGTCTCCGCGCTCCCGGGGCTGGAGCACCACGAGCGGCCCGACTACCAGGACCGGCTGGAGCTGCTGCGGCAGAACCAGGGCGTCCTGGGGCGCTCGCTGAACACCCTCATCCGCGCCGCCAACTTCACCGTGGGCGGGGTGGCCACGGTGGTGGCGCTGGCGCTGGTCAGCCCCTGGCTCCTCCTCCTCATCCCCTTCGCCCTTCCCGCCCTTCCCGTGGCCGCCGCCCAGCAGCGCGCCTTCGGCCAGGCGGAAGAGCGCTTCGCCGGGCCCGCCCGCCGCGCCCGCCAGCTGCAGGCGCTCACCGCCGACCGCAACGCGGGGATGGAGATGCGCGTGTTCGGGCTGCAGCGCGAGCTCCTGGGGCGCTTCCGCCGGGCGTGGGAGGGCTCGCGCGCCATCCTCCTGGCCGTGGAGCGGCGGATCGCCCTGCAGGACAGCGCGGTCGACGTGCTGTTCGTGGCCGGCTTCGCGGGCGCCGTGGCCCTCATGCTGTGGCGCGCCAGCCGCGGCCTGGCCACGGTGGGCGAGGTGGTGATGGCCGTGTACCTCTGCCAGCAGGTGCGCACCGGCGTGCTGGACCCCATCCGCAGCGTGGCCGGCGTGGGCGAGTCGCTGCGCGCCGCCGGGCGCGTGCTCTGGCTGCGCGACTACGCCCAGGAGCAGGACCGGGCGCGCCCCGCCGCGCGCCCCGCCCCGGCGCGGCTGCGCGAGGGGATCGTCTTCGAGAACGTTTCCTTCCGCTACCCCGGCACCGACCGCTGGGCGCTGCGCGACGTGTCGCTCACCATCCCCGCCGGCGCCGTCATCGCCCTCGTCGGCGAGAACGGGGCGGGAAAGACCACGCTGGTGAAGCTGCTGGCGGGGATGTACGAGCCCACCTCGGGGCGGATCCTGGTCGACGGCGCCGACCTGGCCGGGATCGACCCCCGGCGGTGGCGCGAGCGGCTTTCCGCCGCCTTCCAGGACTTCGTGCGCTTCGAGCTTCCCGCGCAGCAGGCCGTGGGCGTGGGCGACCTCCCCCGCATTTCCGACCGCGCCGCGGTGGAGGCGGCGCTGGAGAGCGCCGGGGCGGCCGGCGTGCTGCCGAACCTCCCGGACGGGCTGGAGACGCAGCTGGGGGCCAGGTGGGAGGGCGGCGTGGACCTTTCCACCGGGCAGTGGCAGAAGCTGGCGCTGGGGCGCGCGCTGATGCGCCGCGAGCCGCTGGTGGTGTTCTTCGACGAGCCCACCGCCAGTCTCGACGCGCTGGCCGAGCACGCCCTGTTCGAGCGCTACACCCGCGAGGCGCGCTCCGGCTCCGCGCGCGGCGCGGTCACCGTGCTGGTCTCGCACCGCTTCTCCACCGTGCGCTCCGCCGACCTGATCCTGGTGATCGACGGCGGGCGCGTAACCGAGCTGGGCGCGCACGACGAGCTCCTCTTGCGCGAGGGGCTGTACGCCGAGCTGTACCTTCTCCAGGCGCGCTCGTATGCCTGACCGCCGGACATCCGCCTGCACCCGGGAGGGGAAGCCCCATGGCACGTGACCTTTCCTTCCGGCGCGCGATGGAGTTCGCCGCCGACCTCATCCGCATCCCCTCGCTCTCGGGCGGCGAGGAGGCGGTGGCGCTGCGCATCCTCGATGAGCTGCACGCGGTGGGCTTCGACGAGGCCGCCATCGACCGCGCGGGCAACGTCGTGGGCCGCATCGCCGGCACCGGGCACGCACCCGCGGTCGCCCTGTCCTCGCACATGGACGTGGTCGACGTGGGCGACCCCGGCGCGTGGGAGCACGACCCGTACGCCGGTGTCCTGGCCGGCGGCTTCCTGCACGGCCGCGGGGCCATGGACGTGAAGGGCCCGCTGGCCATCCAGGTGTACGCCGCCGCCCGCTTCGTGGCCGAGCGCCCCGCCGGCGACCTGGTCACCCTCTTCTCCGTGTACGAGGAGAAGGGGGGATGGGGGATGATGCACATGATGGACACCCTGGGCGTGCGCCCGGGCGCCGTCATCCTCAGCGAGGCCACGGGGGGCGACCTGTGCACCGGCCACCGCGGCCACGCCGAGCTGGCGGTGGAGATCCACGGGGTGGCCGCGCACGCCAGCGCGCCGGAGCGGGGCCGCAACCCCAACGATCTCCTCCCCCACGTGCTGCTGGCGCTCGGCGAGCTGTCCGCGGCGCAGCCGCGCCACCCGGTGCTGGGGGCGGCCACGCTCACGCCCACGGTGGTGGAGTGCTGGCCCAAGAGCGGGAACGTGATCCCCGACCGCGTCCGCGTGACGCTGGACATGCGCGTGCTTCCGGGGTGGAGCGAGTGCGCCGCCGTCGCCGAGCTGCGCGCGCTCCTGGCGGCCCGCGTGCCGGCCGGCGAGGGCGTGCGCGTGGAGGTGCTCCCCGGCCGCGCCACCCACCGCGCCTGGACCGGGTGGGAGGACGAGCACAGCAACTTCACCCCCGGCTTCCTGGTGCCCGACGAGCACCCCGTGGTCCAGGCCGCGGCGGGCGCCGTGCTGGCCGCCACCGGCCGCGCGCCCCGCATCCGCCAGTGGAAGTTCGGCACCGACGGCGGGCACTCGTGCGGCACCCACGGCGTTCCCACGCTGGGCTACGCGCCCGGCGACGAGGCGCTGGCGCACACCAACCGCGAGCGGCTGGAGTTGGCCCAGGCGCGCACCGTGTTCGGCGCCTATCCCGCGCTGATCCGCGCGGTGCAGTCCACGCTCGCCGCCGCCCGGGGCATTCCCGTGCAGGGGCTGGCCGTGGCGCGCGGCTCCCCCCTGTCCGCCGCCGCGGGGGGCTGACGCCCGCCCCCCTGAGCCCGAACCGTTCGAACCCCGACGACGCTCCCCGCGGCCGTGCCCGGCGCGAGGACCTCCCATCCGACCCGAAGGAGTGGACCGAGATGTACCGCATTGCACTGGTGAACATGCCGCTGGCCAACCTGGCCATGCCCTCGCTGGCCCTCACCCAGCTCCAGGCCGTGGTCGGCAAGGCGTTCGGCGAGCGCGTCTCGGCCGAGCTCCACTACCTGAACCAGGACTTCGCCCTGCACGTGGGGCTCCCGTTCCACGACGAGCTGATGTCGTTCGCCCACCACCCCGCGGGGCTGGGCGACTGGTTCTTCCGCGCCGCCGCCTTCCCGGGCGAGCCCGACAATGCCGACGAGTACTTCCAGCGCTACTATCCCCCGCACGCGCCGCAGAACCGCGCGCTGCGCGAGCTGGTGATGGAGAAGCGCGCCGGCGTGGTGGCGCACTTCCACGACATGATCGACCGCTACGCGCTGGACACGGCCGACGTGGTGGGCTTCACCTCCATGTTCTCGCAGAACGTGGCCTGCCTGGCCATGGCGCGCCTGCTGAAGGAGCGCAACCCCGGCGCCGTCATCCTGGTCGGCGGCGCCAACTGCGAGTCGGTCATGGGCCGCGAGCTCATCGACCGCGCGCCCATGGTCGACTTCGTCTTCTCCGGCCCCTCGCTGCGCAGCTTCCCCGAGCTGGTGCGCTGCCTGATGGAGGGCGACCACGAAGGGTGCCACCGCATCGACGGCGTCTTCTCGCGGCGCAACCGCGTGCAGGCCGCCGGGTGCGGCTCCGTGGCCGCCGGGGACCAGGGCGACGTGCCCACGGTGCGCGCCTTCGGCGAGGAGAACGACGTCAACGAGCTGCTCGGCTTCGCCTACGAGCCCTTCCTGGACCGCTACGAGGCCAACTTCCCCGACCGCGTGCGTCCCGTCCTCCTCTTCGAGACCTCGCGCGGCTGCTGGTGGGGCGAGCGGGCGCACTGCACCTTCTGCGGGCTGAACGGCTCCACCATCAACTACCGCTCCATGCGGACCGAGAACGCCTTCACCCTGCTGAACGGCCTGTTCCAGCACGCCGACCGCGTCAGCGAGCTGCAGAGCGTCGACAACATCCTCCCCAAGAGCTACCTCACCGACGTCCTCCCCTACCTCGACACCCCCGAGGGGATGGCCATGTTCTACGAGGTGAAGGCCGACCTGGGCGAGGACGACTTCCGCGTGCTGGCCAAGGCGCGGGTGCTGCGCATCCAGCCGGGGATCGAGGCGCTGAACACCTCCACGCTGAAGCTGATGCGGAAGGGGACCTCGGTCTTCCAGAACCTGAGCTTCCTGATCAACGCCGTGCGCTACGGTATCGAGCCCGCCTGGAACATGCTCATCGGCTTCCCCGGCGAGGAGATCGACGTGTACGAGAAGTACCTGCGCGAGCTGCCGCTGCTCACGCACTTCTTCCCCCCGTCGGGCGTCTTCCCCATCCGCTTCGACCGCTTCAGCCCGTACTACGAAGAGGCCGACGCCTACGGGCTGGACCTGCAGCCGCTGGACTGGTACGCGCTGACCTATCCCTGGCCGGCCGAGGCGCTGGCCAACCTGGCCTACTACTTCGCCGACCAGAACTACCTGGCCCCGTACGCCATGAACGCGGCGCGCATGGTCAGCAAGCTCCGCGAAAAGGTGGAGCGCTGGAAGGAGCTGTGGAAGCACGCGCAGAAGCCCGAGCTGCGCGTGGACGAGCGCGGCGGCCAGTCGTACGTCTTCGACTCGCGCTCCGGCGCCCCGGTCGAGTACGCCATCCCCGCCTCCACCCGGCGCGTGCTCGACGCGTTCGCCACGGCCAAGAAGCCGGTGAACGTCGCCCGCGAGCTGCCGGGGGTGAACGTCGACGCCGAGATCGCCACGCTGGTCGAGCGCGGGCTCCTCTTCCACGAGAACGAGCGCTACATCAGCCTGGTCGTCGCCCCCGTGCAGCCCGTGTCCATCCCGCTGGTGCGGACGGACTTCGCGCTGGCCGCCGCGTAGCCGGGAGACTGACGGAATGCGACTGGACGAAGCCCGCGCGCTGGTCACCGGTGCCGCCAGCGGGCTGGGGTACCGCTTCGCGCTGGAGCTGGCGCGCGCCGGCGCCGCGGTGGCCGCGGTCGACGTGAACGGCGAAGGGCTGCGCGCCCTGGCCGCCGAGGCCGCGGGGCTCCCCGGCCGCGTGGAGACCTTCGTGGGCGACGTGGCCGACGAGCCCGCGGTCCGCGCCTTCGTGCGCGACGCGGCCGAGCGGCTGGGCGGCCTGAACGTGCTGGTGAACAACGCCGCCGTGCTTCTCGACGGGCTGCTGGTCACCGAGGAGGACGGGTGGGTCCGCCGCCTTCCCACCGCCCAGTGGCGCAAGGTGCTCGACGTGAACCTCACCGGGCAGTTCCTGGTGGCGCGCGAGGTGGCGGCCGAGATGCTGGAGCGCCGCGAGGCCGAGGGGGTGATCGTGAA
This sequence comes from Longimicrobium sp., assembly GCF_035474595.1. NCBI lineage: Bacteria > Pseudomonadati > Gemmatimonadota > Longimicrobiia > Longimicrobiales > Longimicrobiaceae > Longimicrobium > Longimicrobium sp. Next base: position 3,668 of record NZ_DATIND010000013.1, on the reverse strand, counting down.
CCTGTCGTCGCTGGCCCGCGCCGGGAACGTGGGCCAGTCCGGCTACGGCGCCTCCAAGGCCGCGCTCGACTCGGCCACCCGCACCTGGGCGCTGGAGCTGGCGCGCTACGGCATCCGCGTGGCGGCCATCGCCCCCGGCGTCATCCGCACCCCCATCCTGGATCACATCTCCCCCGAGGCGCAGCAGGCGCTGCTGGCGGCGATCCCGGTGGGGCGCTTCGGCGACCCGAACGAGGTGTGGCTGGCGCTCCGCTTCATCCTCGAGTGCGGCTTCTTCACCGGCCGCCTCCTCGAGGTCGACGGCGGCGCGCAGATGTAGGGTGGATGGAGGTGTCGGCGGCGCGCAGATGCAGGAGTGGGATGGAGATGCAGGGCGGAGATCGGAATGGATCCCGGGCGGGGCGCGAAGACGCGGCCTGATGCCGATCAGTCGGGCGAGCGAGTGTTGCCCACCGATCTCCCCCAGACGTCATCCTGAGGCCGGCCACACCGTAAGCGGCTGCCGCACGGGACGTTGCAGGCCGAAGGATCTATGGCCCGTCCAGCACGTCCGCCCGAGGAAGCACACCCGAGCCTCCCTCCGAATTCGGCAGGAGATCGGGAGATCGAGGACCGAGAGATGGAAACGCGCCGGGCACGCCGCGGGGAGACACCGAATCCCCCCGGCTCCCGGCCCAGAGCACCGGGAAGTACCGTGATGGAAGGCATGCTCCAGGACATCCGCTTCGCGCTGCGCACCTTTCGCCGCGCGCCGGGCTTCGCGCTGGTCGCGGTGCTCACCCTGGCGCTGGGGATCGGCATCAACACCGCCATCTTCAGCGTGGTCAACGGCGTGCTCCTGCGCCCGCTCCCGTACCGCGACCCCGGCGCCCTGGTGCGCCTGTACCACGTCCACGCCGAGAAGGCGCCGCAGGGCGGGCCCTTCTCGCCGCAGGACTTCGACGACCTGAAGGCCGGGGCGCGCGGCTTCCGGTCGCTGGCCTCCTACTGGTTCGTTCCCGGCGAGTCCGGGCTGAACCTCACCGGCGACGGCCGCGAGCCGCGCCGCGTGCAGGGCGCGTTCGTCTCCCCCGAGTTCTTCCCGCTCCTGGGCGTCTCGGCCGCGCGCGGCCGCACCCTGCGCGCCGACGAGAACGTCCCCGGGGCCGACCGGGTGGCCGTGCTCAGCGACGCCTTCTGGCGCAGCCGCTTCAACGCCGACCCGTCGGCCGTCGGCCGCACGGTCACCCTCGACGGCAAGCCCTTCACCGTGGTGGGGGTGATGCCGCCGCGCTTCGCCTTCCCCGCGCGCGAGGCCGAGGTGTGGGTCCCCGTCTCGCTCATCGGCGACAACGAGATCCCGCACGAGCGCGGCCTCCGCTGGCTCGACGTCGTCGGCCGCCTGGGCCCCGGCACCGCGCCCGAAGCGGCGCTCGCCTCCGCCAGCGCCGTGCTGGGCCAGCTGGCCGGCGACCACGCCGACAGCAACGAGGGATGGACCCGCGCGCGCATGGAAACGCTGCGCGACTCGCTCGTCGGCCCCGTGCGCCCCGCGCTGCTGGTGCTGATGGCCACCGTGGTGATGGTGCTCCTGGTCGCCTGCGCCAACCTGGCCAACCTCCTCCTGGCCCGCGCCTCGGCCCGCGAGCGCGAGATCGCCATCCGCACCGCCCTGGGCGCGGGGCGCCACCGCCTCGTCCGGCAGATGCTCACCGAAAGCCTGGTGCTGGCGCTGCTGGGCGGCGCGGCCGGCGTGGTGCTGGCCGCGTTCGGCGTGCGCGCGCTCCTGGCGCTCAGCGCCGGCACCCTCCCGCGCCCCGGCGAGGTGGGGCTCGACGCCGGCGTCGTCCTCTTCGCCCTCCTGCTGTCGGTGGTCACGGCGGTGCTCTTCGGGCTGGTCCCCGCCGTCCGCACCGCGCGCGGCGCCACCGCCGAGGTCCTGCGCGACGGCGGCCGCGGCGGCAGCGAGCGCCGCGGCGGCCGCACCCGCGCCGCGCTGGTGCTGGGCGAGACCGCCGCCGCCATGGTGCTGCTGGTGGGCGCCGGGCTCCTCATCAACTCGTTCTGGCGGCTGGTCAGCGTGGACCCCGGCTTCCGCCCCGACCACGTGCTGGTCGCGTCGTTCGACATCCCCCCCGGCTACGACACGCCGGAGAAGATGAACGCCTACCGCGCCGAGCTGCTCCGGCGCGTCGGCGAGATCCGCGGCGTCACGGCGGTGGGCGCGGCCAAGACCCAGCCCCTGCGCGGCCACGGCGAACGCATGCAGTTCACCCTCCCCGGCCGCACCGGCGGCGACGCGGTGCTGCGCCCCGCGTCGGGCACCTACATCGTCAGCGCCGGCTACTTCGCCGCGCTGGGGATCCCCGTGCAGCGCGGCCGCGTCTTCGAGGCTCGCGACGACGCCCCCGACGCGCCCCCGGTGCTGGTCGTGAACCAGTCGGCCGCGCGGCGCTACTGGCCCGGCGCCGACCCCGTGGGTCAGACGGTCCTGCTCGGCGACGCCCCCTTCACCGTGGTCGGCGTCGTGGGCGACGTGCGCAACGAGGGGCTGGCGTCGGCCACCGGGCCGGCCGCGTACCTTCCCTTCAGCGTGGCGCCGCGCCCGGCCACCCGCCTGTTCGTCCGCGCCTCGGGCGACCCCGCGGCGCTCGCCCCGGCGGTCCGCGACGCCATCCACTCCGCCGACCCGCTGCAGCCCATCGCCGACATCCGCACCCTCCGCGGCGCCATGGCCGACACGGTGGCGCAGCCGCGCTTCTTCACCCTGCTCCTGGGCGTCTTCGGCGGGCTGGCCATGTTCCTGGCCGCGCTCGGCCTCTACGGCGTGGTCGCCTACTCCGTCACCCGCCGCACGGTGGAGATCGGCATCCGCATGGCCTTGGGCGCCCGCGCCCGCGACGTGGTGCTGATGGTGGTGCGCCGCGCGATGGGACCGGCGCTGGGCGGCATCGTCGCCGGCACCGCGGCGGCCGTCCTGCTGGCGCGGTTCCTCGCCTCCATGCTCTTCGAGGTGCGCCCCGGCGACCCGGCCACCTTCGTGGCGGCGGCGGCCCTGCTCGCCGCGATCGCGCTCCTGGCCAGCTGGCTCCCCGCCCGCCGGGCCTCCCGCGTCGACCCCATGCGCGCTCTCCGCGCCGAGTAACACCGGGCCGTCCGGGGAGATGGGCCTCCGCGCCCGATCTCCCCGACATCCGGAAGGGCGGGCATACCGCCACTCCTTCCGACGAGCCCTCCGGATCGACTTCGGGGGGCTCGTCTCGTCTTTATATATCGCGCGGTGCCCGGCGATCGCCGGACGGCGGCGATCGAGAAACGCCCCGTTGACGCCGAAGCGGATTTCGTGTATCATTGGCGCCCCGCTGGAAACCCGAGGGAAACCGGCCCCCGCGAGGGGGTTGACGGGGCTTTGCCGGGCTGATATCCTTTAGGGCTGTCGCCCGAACGGCGGCGGGCGATCGAGGGGCAGCAAAAACGTTCGAATCGCCTCTTGACCGCAGGTTGTAAGTGGTTTAGCTTGAGAGAGTTAACCGAAGGCAGGGCAGGGTGGAAGTCGCAAAAGAAGAGGCTTCCGAGGGGTTGACGGTCGGGCCGGTCAGGGTTAGATTGAAAGGCTTGCTCGAAGGAGCGGGCAGACGCGACGGGCCGGGTGAAACCGGGCGGTTGCCATGAAGGCGGTCCAGAGGCCG
>NZ_DATIND010000012.1 GCF_035474595.1 Longimicrobium sp. | reverse complement strand
CTTTCGCACTCTCGCACTCTCGCACTTCCGTGAGGCTGCGCTTCCTCGGCACCGGCACCTCGTTCGGCGTGCCGGTGATCGGGTGCCGCTGCGCCGTCTGCCACTCGGCGGACCCGCGCGACAAGCGCACCCGCCACGCCGCGCTGCTCGAGGACGGCGGGCGGCGGCTGCTGATAGACACGCCGCCGGAGCTGCGTCTCCAGCTCGTCGCGGCCGGGGTGCGCGAGGTGGACGCCGTGTTCTACACGCACACGCACGCCGACCACGTGCACGGGGTGGACGACCTGCGCGTCTTCTCCGAGCGCACCGGGCACGCGCTGGACGTGTGGGCGCACGAGCAGGACGCGGCGGTGCTGGCCTCGCGCTTCGCCTACGTGTTCGACCCGTCCATCCGCCCCATCGAGGGGACCAGCAAGCCCGAGGCGGAGCTGCACTACTACCGCTCGCACGAGCCGCTGTCGATCGCCGGGTTCGACCTCCTTCCCGTTCCCGTTCCGCACGGCCACGCGAAGGTGCACGGGTTCCGCTGCGGCGCGCTGGGGTACGTGACCGACGCCAAGCGGCTGCCGCCGGCCACCGAGGAGGCGCTGCGCGGCGTACGCGTGCTGGTGCTGAACGCGCTCTGGTTCGACACGCCGCACCCCACGCACTTCAGCGTGGAGGAGGCGTGCGAGACGGCCGCGCGGCTGGGCGCCGAGCGCACCTTCCTCACGCACCTGAGCCACCGCACCAGCGCCGAGGAGCTGGACCGCCGTCTCCCGCCCGGCATCCAGGCCGCGTACGACGGGCTGGAGATCGAAATCTGAAGTGCGGAAGTGCGGAAGTGCGGAAGTGCGGAAGTGCGGAAGTGCGGAAGTGCGTTGAGCATGGGCGTGAGCGAGCGCCGCGGCGAGGGGAAGATGCCACTGAAGTGGCGGCTACGACGGCACGCACTCGGCCTGCGCCGAGTTCGCGCGCGCCGCGCCGATGGTGCGGCCGTCCAGCATTGCCGCCGTCGATCGATGACGGGTGCGCGCACCGGGGCTGCGCCCGCACGGAGGTGAAGTCCGCGAAGGCGGACTGCGTGCAGTTGTAGCCGCCACTTCAGTGGCATCTTCCACACTCCCACGCAACCGAACCGCACCACCGCCGCCGCGCCGACGCACTCACGCACTCACGCACTCACGCACTCACGCACTCACGCACTCACGCACTCACGCACTCTCGCACTCTCGCACCGGCCCTCCCATGCCCCGCACCATCTCCCCGCGCCAGCGCCTGCGCTACCGGTTCGACAACACCATGGCGCGCGGGCCGGGCGCGCTGATCTTCTGGCTCTTCCTCGTTTCCGCCGTGATCATCACCGCGGTGGCGGCGGTGATCGTGGTGGCGGGGATCGGGCCGGCTGGCAGCGGCTTCGTGGAGGACACCTGGTCGGCGCTGCTGCACGCGCTGGACACGGGGACCATCGCGGGCGACGAGGGATGGCCGCTGCGCCTGGCCATGCTGGCGGTGACCATCGTCGGCATCTTCCTGGTCAGCACGCTCATCGGCATCCTGACCACGGGGCTGGGGGCGCGGCTGGAGCGGCTCAGGAAGGGGCGCTCGTTCGTGGCCGAGGAGGGGCACACCGTCATCCTGGGCTGGTCGCCGCAGGTCGTGACCATCGTGCAGGAGCTGGTGCTGGCGAACGCCAACCTGCGCCGCTCGTGCATCGCCATCCTGGCCGACCGCGACGCGGTGGAGATGCAGGACGAGATCCGCGCCCGCGTTCCCCGCCCCGGTGGCACGCGCCTGGTCTACCGCACCGGGAACCCCATCGACCTGGCCGACCTGGAGATCGTGAACCCGCACGGCGCCAAGGCGATCATCATCCTCCCTCCCGAGGGCGGCGACCCGGACGCGTACGTGATCAAGGCGGTGCTGGCGATCACCAACAATCCCGCGCGGCGCCAGGAGCCGTACCACATCGTCACCGCGCTGCGCGACCCGCGCAACCACGAGGTGGCCAGGATGGTGGGCGGCGACGAGGTGAGCCTGGTGCTGGCCGGCGACCTGATCGCGCGGGTGACGGCGCAGACCTGCCGCCAGTCCGGCCTCTCCGTGGCCTACACCGAGCTGATGGACTTCGGGGGAGACGAGATCTACTTCAAGGCCGAGCCCGCGCTCGCCGGGAAGACCTTCGGCGAGGCGCTGACGGCGTACGAGGACTCGGCGCTCGTCGGCCTGCGCTTCGCGGACGGGCGCATCCGCCTGAACCCGCCGATGGACACGCGCCTGGCGGACGGCGACCGGGTGATCGCCATCTCCGCCGACGACGACACCATCCGCCTCTCCGGCGCGGCGGCGGCGATCGACGAGGGCGCCATCCGCACCGCGCGGGCGCGGGAGAAGGCGCCCGAGCGGACGCTGGTGCTGGGGTGGAACGACCGGGCGAGCGCGATCATCGCCGAGCTGGACGCCTACGTGGGGCCGGGGAGCACCGCGCTGGTGGTGGGCGACGGCGACGAGGTGGCGCAGGCGCGCGCCGACGCGGGGCGGATGGGCGACCGGCAGCTGGCGAACCTGGCCGTCACGCTGCGGCGCGGGGACACCACCGACCGGCGGATGCTGGACGCGCTGGAGGTGGAGACCTTCGACCACATCATCGTGCTGAGCAGCGCCGAGGGCGCGGGAGACGGGTGCGGGCATGGCGACGCGGTGCAGCAGGCCGACGCGCGGACGCTCATCACCCTGCTGCACCTGCGCGACATCCAGGACCGGCTGGGGCGCGACTTCAGCATCGTCAGCGAGATGCTGGACATCCGCAACCGCGAGCTGGCGCAGGTCACCCGCGCCGACGACTTCATCGTCAGCGACAACCTGGTGAGCCTGCTGCTGTCGCAGATTTCCGAGAACCGCGAGCTGGCGGTAGTTTTCCGCGACCTGTTCGACCCCGAGGGGAGCGAGATCTACCTGAAGCCGGCCGGCGATTTCGTGGAAACGGGGCGGCCGGTTAACTTCCACACCGTGGTGGAGTCGGCGCGGCGGCAGGGGCAGGTGGCCATCGGCTACCGCACGCAGGCCGACGCGCTGGACCCGGCGCGGTCGTTCGGGGTGAAGCTGAACCCGCGCAAGAGCCAGCCGGTCACCTTCGCCGCCGCCGACCAGGTGATCGTGCTGGCGGAGGAGTAGCCGCGACGCGCGGGGGCGATCAGGACGGCTCGTGTGCGCTTTGCGGCCCCGGTGTTGCCGGAAGCCAAGTCGCGCGGCCTTGCCTCCCGCCAATGGAATTGGCGGGCAACAACAGCACAAAGTCCCTGCGGGACTGCGAGGCTGCATCCGCGCGCCTGGGCCGGGATCGGCGCTGGATCGAAACTGCTCCCGGCGCGCGTGAGCGACGCATCTGCCGAATCGGTTTCAACTTCTGGAGGGGTGGACGATGGGCGGCGACGGAATCGTGCTCGACTACAACAACATGCTGGCGCCGCGGCTGGGCGGCGGGCACGGGATCGACCCCGCGCGCCTGGACGCCATGGCGGAGCGCTTCCGCGCGGCGCACGCCGACGCGCAGGAGCGCCGCCGTTCCGGCGAGCTGGGCTTCTACGCGCTCCCCGACGACGTGGAGACGGTGAAGTCGATCCGCCAGTTCGCGGAAGGGGTGGGGCAGACGTTCAGCACCATCGTGGTGCTCGGCATCGGCGGAAGCGCGCTGGGGACCATCGCGCTGCGCACCGCGCTGCTGCACCCGTTCTGGAACGAGCTGGGCGACGAGGAGCGCGAGTTCTTCCCCCGCCTCTACGTGCTCGACAACGTCGACCCGGCCACCATCGCCCCCTTCCTGGACCGGCTCGACATCCGCCGTACGCTCTTCCTGGTCGTCTCCAAGAGCGGCGGGACGGCGGAGACCATGAGCCAGTACCTGATCATCCGCCAGCGGCTGCAGGCGGAGCTGGACGACGGGTACGTGCGCCATCTCCTCTTCATCACCGACCCGAAGAAGGGGGTGCTGAGGGAGATCGCCACGGCGGAGGGGATCGCCACCCTTCCCATCCCCCCCTCGGTCGGCGGCCGCTTCTCCGTACTTTCCGCGGTGGGCCTCCTCCCCGCGGCGATGGTGGGGATCGACATCACCGGGCTGCTGGCGGGCGCGGCGGAGATGCGCGAGCGGTGCGACACCGACGATCTCCATCGCAACCCGGCCGCCCTCTTCGGCACGCTGCAGTACCTGGCCGACACCGAGAAGCACGCCAACGTGCAGGTGATGATGCCGTACTCGGACCCGCTGAAGGACGTGGCGGACTGGTTCCGGCAGCTGTGGGCCGAGTCGCTGGGGAAGCAGAAATCGCGCGACGGCGACGATATCTTCGTGGGCCCCACGCCGGTGAAGGCGCTGGGGACCACGGACCAGCACTCGCAGGTGCAGGAGTACGTGGAGGGGCCGTTCGACAAGACCATCACCTTCCTCGCCGTCCGCGAGCCGGCCGTGGACCTCGACATCCCGAAGCTGCACGCTGAATTGGGCGAGCTCGGCTATCTCGGCGGGCACACGCTGAACGAGCTGCTGAACACCGAGCGGCTGGCGACCGAGGCCGCGCTGGCCAAGCGCGGGCGGATGAACATGACGATCGAGCTGCCGCGGGTGGACGCGCGGTCGCTGGGCGGGCTGCTCATGCTGCTGGAGATCGCCACCGTGTACGCGGGGCACCTGTACGGCATCGACCCCATGGACCAGCCGGGGGTGGAGCTGGGTAAACAGTTGACGTACGGCATCATGGGCCGCCAGGGCTACGACGAGTTCAAACAGGAATGGGAAGGGCGAGAGCCCAAGCGCGACGAATGGATCATCCGCTAGCCACACTGGACCCGCCCGTGCTGCGGGGCGACGCCCCCGAGCCCGCGTACGCCGGCCGCAACCTGATCGTCCTGAACCCCGTGGCGGGGCAGGCCGACACCGACCGCGTGCTGCGGCTGCTGGCGGGCGCCTTCGCCGTGCGCAGGAGCCCGTTCGACGTGGTGGAGACGCGCGGCGCGGGCGACGCCGTGCGCTTCGCCCGCGAGGCCGCCGAGCAGGGCTACCGCTCGGTGGTCGCGGTCGGCGGCGACGGCACCGTGGGCGAGGTGATCACCGGGCTGGCGGGAACCGGGGTGCCGCTGGGGATCATCCCCAAGGGCACGGGGAACCAGGTGGCGTTCAACCTGGGGATTCCGCGCTCGGTGGAGCACGCGGTGGACGTGGTGGTGAACGGCCGCACCGAGCCCATGGACCTGGGGCAGGTGGCCGAGGGGCGATACTTCGCGGTGGCGGCGGGGACGGGGGTGGACGCGGAGATCGTGGCGCTGGCCACCCGCGAGCTGAAGGACCGCTGGGGCTTCGGCGCGTACATCTACGCGATCCTGAAGGTGGCCAGCGCGCCGCCGGCCGCGCGCTACCGCATTTCCGCCGACGGCCAGGAGCTGGAGCTGGACGCGTCGATGGTGCTGGTGGCCAACATGGGGATGGTGGTGACCAACCCGCAGACGCTGCGCTTTCGCCTGGCGCCCGAGGGAACGCACCGCGACGGCAGGCTGGACCTGTGCATCTTCGCGCCGCGCACCGCCACGCACGCGGCGCAGATGCTGTGGCGCATGTACCGCCAGCGCTTCGGTGGCGACGAGCGCATGATCTTCCTGCAGGCGCGCGACATCACCATCGAAACCGAGCCGACCGTGCTGACCGAGGCCGACGGCGAGCCGCTGGGCCAGACCCCGCTCCGCGCCCGCGCGGTTCCCGGCGGCATCAACGTGCTGGTTCCGCGGTAGATTTCGACGGACGCAGGGCGGACGTACGGCGGACGGCGGGACGAACGGCGGATAGCGGACGGCGGCGCGCTTCGGTGGGCTCCGCGCCGCCCTCACCCTGCGCCGGAGGGCGCGACCCTCTCCCGTTCCGGGAGAGGGTGGCGGGATGGCATCGGCGCCACATCTCGACATCCGCTCACACCAAACGCTGTAATCCGCGCGAGTGCTGGCCCAGCTACCTCTCCCGGTACGGGAGAGGTGGACGGCCTCGGCCGGCCGGAGAGGGCGCGTTGCCGCGGACGCGCAGCCCAAGCTCATCCCCACGTCCCGTAGCCCCGTTCCTCGTTGCGCCGCAACGGGTTATATTTCCGCGTCACACACTCGCGCTGGCGTTCGACCGGCGCCCCATCTCCTAGATCCGATTCCCATGGCCAAGAAGAGAAGCGCATTTTCGTCGCTGCTGATCCTGGCGGTGCTGTTCGCCGCGGTGTGGATGTACTTCACCCCGTACCTGGCGATGAACCGCCTGCAGAAGGCCGCGAAGGCCGGCGACACCGAGGCGCTGAACGAGCTGGTCGACTTCCCCGCCCTGCGCGAGAGCGTGAAGACCAACGTCCGCTCGGCGGTCGAGAACTCGGTGGGGCACGACCGCAACCCGCTGGCGGTGCTGGGCGGGCTGCTGGCGGGCGCCGTGGCCGGACCGCTGGTGGACGCGTTCGTCACCCCCAGCGGCATCGCCGCGCTGACCGAGGGCGAGCGCCCGGGCCAGCACCGCGACGGCCAGCAGGACGGCGGCGTGCGCGTGAAGAACGTGAAGGTGGAGCGCGGCTACGAGGGGATGGACCAGTTCGTCGTGCACTTCAAGGACAAGACGGACGGGACGGAGAAGATGGCGCTGGTGATGCACCGCGACGGCCTCTTCCACTGGAAGCTCACCGGCATCCGCCTCCCCGCCGCGCACACCGCGGACTGAGCATCGCGCAGACGATGCACCAGGCGCCCCGGCTCCACGCGAGCCGGGGCGCTTCTGTTTTTGGATCTCATCGTCATCACGGAAATCAGAGAAGACGTCATCCTGAGGCCGGCCACACCGCAACCGAAGTCCACACAAGAGATTGCAGGCCGAGGATCTATAACCGGCCTCGCACGTCCGCCTGATTCCGCGCGGAGGAGCTTGCCGGCTTTCAACTCCGCTCGCCATCTCCCGAATCCGCGCGGAGAAGAAAACGCGAGGGCAACATTCGTGAGAATTTCCGGCGGACGTGCTCTCGGGTTATAGATCCTTCGGCCTGCAGGCATTCGTACGGACGCGGCTTCGGCGTGGCCGGCCTGAATAGAAAGTTCGCGGCCTGGCCCCCCCACCGGCGACTGAAGTCGGCAGCAACAACTACGGGAAGCCTCGCAAACTGCGCGAGGCTGATCCGCTCATTCTGTGGCATCAGCGCTCACGACCAATCTCCTTTCATCCTCCGTGGTCGCGCGCAGCGCGGTGTCCGACTCAGGATGACGTCGGGTTTTCGCGATTGTCTCAGCGCGATCGCCATCAACATCTCCGCGTCACGGCGGCGCACCGCTGGCAGTCACCGCACCAGCGACTCCACGCCGGCGTACGGGTCCGCGCGGTTGGCGCGCGCGGCGGCGATGATGTCGGCCAGCGTGCGGCGCAGGTCGCCGCCGCGGCTCTCGTACACGCGCTCGAACAGGTCCAGCCGGTCGTAGTAGATGCGCCCCGAGATGAGCGTGGCGTTGTTCAGCGGCTCGCGGGTGAAGCTGCCGAAGGTGTTCACCTTCAGCCGCGGCCGCACCTCGTCGGCGAAGCGGCGCTGCGCGCGCGCGAATACCTCCTCGCGCAGCTGCAGCTTCTGCTCGCGGGTGATGTCGGCGCGCGCGTACAGCGACTCCAGGTCGTGGATCAGCTCGCTCATGAAGAAGCCGAAGACCAGGTCGTCGTCCCACTCGTCGCGGGCGCGGCGGCAGGTGGCGGCGTCGGGCCCGTCGCGGCCGCAGAAGTAGTGGATGGCGCCGCGGCCGCCGGCGAAGTTGGCCATGCTCTCGTTGAACGCGATCTTCCCCGGCGCGAAGAAGGTGTTGTGGAAGAGCTCGTGGATCACCGTGTTCCCCAGGTCCACGTCGTCGTAGCGCAGCAGCGTGCTGAGCACGGGGTCGTTGAACCACCCCAGCGTGCTGAACGCCGACGTGGGCCGCATGTAGGTGTCGAACCCCTGCGCCTCCAGCGCCGCCGCCTCGCGCCGCGCGTCGTCCTCCTTGAAGTAGCCCTTGTACGGCACGCTCCCCACGATGGGGAACCACCACGTCTTCGCGGCGAACCGGTCCTTGTACGCCGCCGAGAGCACGGTGGCCAGCGTGTCGGACTTCTTCTCCGCGAACAGGGTGTAGCTCTCCCCCGTCCGCTCGCCCAGCGAGTCGCGGGCGAAGGCGCGCACGTCCAGCACCAGCTGCAGCTTGCGCCGCGTCTCGGCCGGCTGGCGCGGGTCCGCGATCACGCCGGCGATGGGGCGCCGCCGGCCCAGGATCTTCGCCTCTTCCCACGCGCCGCGCAGCACGTACCCGGGCGAGCACGCGGAAGCGAACGCAGCTGCGAAGGCGACGGCGAGAACCGCGCGCCGCCTCGCCGCCGCCGGGAGCCAACCCATCCGCCGTTCGCGGGATCGAAATCGTTGCGGCCACCCCATCGGCAAACCATCCCTGGTCGGTGCCGGCCCGTAACGCCAGCAGGAGGATCCTCCCATGCGCCCCAAGCTTCTCCTCGCCCTGCTCTCCGCCGTCCCCCTGCTCTGCGCCGCGTCGCCGCGCGCGGCCGTGGCGCAGCGCCACCGCGAACCCGCGCGGGTGTACGTCTCCCGCGACGGCCGCGGCTACCGCGACCGCATCTTCATCCCCACGCGGTCCCGGGAGCCGGTCCGGCGCGTCCGCATCGACCTCGGCCGCCAGGGATACCGCGACGGCTACCGCCAGCGCGAAGTGTACGCGTACCGCGACGGCTACCGCGTCCGCCGGGGCGTGAGCGTCGTAGACCTGCTGCTGCTGGCCGCCCGCGCGCGCTACCGCGACGGGTACGAGTATCGCGATCGGTACCCGGACCGCGGCCGGTATTCCGGCCGGAGCCGGCATTCGAGCCGGGGCCGGGGCCATTGCAGGGGCGGCGGACGGCACATCCGCATCTGACGCCTCGCGCCCGGGGACGCGCCCCGGCCGCCCCGCGGGTGGCCGGGCGCGTTCGCTTGCGGGCGAAAGACCCGTGCCGAACGCGCGGCGCGAGTTACATTCTGGGGGAGAAATCCCCCGCGAGCCAGAGGACGGATGAACATCGAATCGAACCGGAGAGCGCTGCGGCTGTCGTACTTCACCGTCGGCTACAACGTGCTGGAGGGCGTGGCGTCGCTGCTGGCGGGCGGGGCGGCGGGAAGCGCGGCGCTGGTCGGCTTCGGGCTGGACAGCGTGGTGGAGTCGCTTTCCGGCGGGATCATGGTCTGGCGCTTCCGCACCGATCGCCCGCACGCCGACGCCGAGCGCGCCGAGCACCGCGCCGTGCGCCTGGTCGGCTACACCTTCTTCGTCCTGGGCGCGTTCGTGCTGCTGGACTCCGCGCGCAAGCTGTGGGCGGGCGAGCGGCCGGAGGGCTCCACGCTCGGCATCGCCATCACCCTCGTGTCCCTGGTGGTGATGCCGCTGCTTTACGTGGCCAAGCGCCGCACCGCGCGGACGCTCGGCAGCCGCAGCCTGGCGGCCGATTCGAAGCAGACGCTGGCGTGCATGGGGATGTCGGCGGGGGTGCTGCTGGGGCTGGTGCTGAACCGCTGGCTCGGGCTCTGGCAGGCGGACCCCGCGGTGGCGATCATCATCGCGCTGCTGCTGTTCCGCGAGGGCCGCGAGGCGCTGCGCGAAGGCACGCTCTGCTGCTGCTGAATCGAGGCGGCATGTCGGAATTTTCCGACACGTCGGTCGGGTGCGAGCGGGAGACATGACCGGACGAAGGGCCGCGCGGCGAGTCTCCCGCGCGGCCCTTCGTCATCCCCGCCTTTCGACGATCAGCCGGCGCCGAAGAACTTCCGCATCTCCTGCTCGTCGCCGTTGAACTTGCTGCGGTCGGGCGGCTCCACCAGGCCGGGCACCGGGTGGGGAACCTTCGTGTGCGACCCGGTAGTCTTGCTCGTTCCGCCGGAATACTGCCAGAGCGCGAACCGGTCCCAGCCCGGGAGCAGGTGCGGCTCGTCGCGCCAGTCGGCCAGCCACAGCTCGCAGTTGCGCAGGATCTCGTTGGGCTTGCCGTTCAGCAGCGACCGCAGGTCGGCGCCCGCGTAGAGAACGGGCCAGCGGCCGAGCCTGTCGTGCACGAAGGTGACGAACACCTCGGCCTTGTGCACCGACATGCTGTTCGGCGGATTCTTGAAGTTCTCCTCGAGGTCGAGAACGATCAGGTCCTTCGGCCCGGGATCGACCACCTCAAGGAAGTTCCGCGCCTGCTTCCCGGGGTCCGACGCGGTGCCGAAGTGGTACGATCCCCACAGCAGCCCCGCCTTCTGCGCCTCCACCCGCCGCTGCGCGAACTTCTTGTCGGTGAAGTCCATCCCCTCGGTGGCCTTGTGGATGACCGCCATGATCCCGGCGTTCTTCACCATCTCCCACGACTTCACCGGCTCGGGTCCGTGCAGATCGATGACGACGTCCAGCATGGCTCATCCCCCGGATCGCGGATTCTGGATCGATGCTCCCCACGGTTAGATGGCCTGCGATGCCGCGGTTCCCGTTTCGCCTTCCCACGCCGGCACTTCGCTGGGTGACACGATCTCCGCCCGGCCCCAGCCGCGCAGCGAGTTGATGACCCACACGGCGGTCGCGCGCTGCAGGTCGGCGATGCGGAGGACGCGCTCGCGGATCGTTCCGTCGCGCAGGAGCCCGGCGCGGAGCACGCCGGGGAGGAGGCCGGCGCCGGCGTGCGGCGTCCACAGCGCGCCGCCGATCTCCAGCACCACGTTGGCGATGCGCGTCTCGGCCAGCTCGCCACGCTCGTTCACCCCCAGCACGTCGTCGTGGGGGATGGAGACGGGATCGTGCTGGAGATAGATCTCCCGCCGCGCCGTCTTGTGCCGCCAGAGCGGATGGTCGCTCGGGAGATGGCGACGCGCGAGCGCCAGCCGCACCGGCTCCGCCCACCGCCGCATCGCCTCGTCAGCGACGCCGATGTGCCCGGTGGGATGCAGCGTGACGCGGATCGTCCGCGGCTCCGGCGGGAGCGACGCCGCGAGCGCATCCAGCCGCCGCGCGAGCTCGCCGTCGTCGAACGGGTAGCCGAAGTGCTCCGCGGATCTCGCGAGCCGCGCGACGTGTCCGTCCACGCGGACGAATCCCTCCCCCGGCGCCCAGCCAAAGGTCTCGATCAGCGCCGGATCGGGCTCGCGGCCGACGAACGCGGCCTTGGACAGGCACTCGCGGTACTCCTCCGCGGCGTCCGAATCCCACGTGATCCCGCTGCCCACGCCCAGCTCCGCCGTCTCCGCCGCGCGGTCCACCAGCAGCGTGCGGATGGCCACGCTGAACACCGCCTCGCCCGGCGACGCGAAGCCGATGGCGCCGGTGTACACGCCGCGCGGCGCGCCCTCCAGCTCCGAGATGACCTGCGACGTCCGCACCTTGGGCGCGCCGGTGATGGAGCCGCAGGGGAAAAGCGCGCGGAAGACATCCGTCAGCGTGGTCCCCGCCCGCGTCCGCGCGCGGATGGTGGAGGTCATCTGGTGCACGGTGGGGTAGCGCTCGACCTCGAACATCCGCTCCACGCGCACCCCGCCGAACTCCGCGATGCGCCCCGCGTCGTTCCGCAGCAGGTCCACGATCATCAGGTTCTCGGCGCGGTCCTTGGGCGACGCGGCCAGCTCCGCCGCGAGCGCCGCGTCCTCGTCCGCCGTCCGGCCGCGCGGCCGCGTTCCCTTCATCGGCCGCAGCTCCATCTCCCCGTCCGCCCAGCGGAAGAAGAGCTCGGGAGATGCGGAGACGATCGCGCGCCCGCCGAAATCGAACAGCGCGCAGTACGCCGCCCGCTGCGCGTGGCAGAGCCGGCGGTACAGCGCCGATGCGGAGCCGCGGAACGGCGCCCGCAGCGGAAAGGTGAGGTTCACCTGGTACGTCTCGCCCGCCGCGATCAGCTCGCGGATGCGCGCCACCCGCGCCGAGTGCTCCGCCTCGCCGTCGTCCGCGCGCAGCTCGCCGACCTCCGCCGCGGCGCCGTCCTCCGGCGCCCCGACCGGCTCCGTCTCGACGCGCTCGCCGAAGATCCCGAACCAGAGCAGCGGCAGCCGCGGATCGGGCGCGTGCGCCGCCAGCGCCGCGTCGAACGCGGGTGCCGCCTCGTACGCCACGAACCCGGCCGCGTGCAGCCCCTCCGCCACCGCGCGCTCCACCTCGCCGAGCGCGGGGAGCACGTCGCCCACCGCATCCGCGCGCACCACGCGCCGCAGCCCCTCGAAGCGGAACGACCTCGCCCCCCGCACCGGGTCCAGCGAATCGAACCGCACAAGGGGGGAGTCGAGGGACGGCTGTCCAGAGATCACGTTCAAGGTTGTAGACGTCGGGTTCATGCTGTGGATCCCCAGCAGCGCAAGCAATCGGCTAGGTGCGGTCCACGCAAGGCCCGGCCATCCATGTTCACCTTGATCAGATGATATCGTGCGTGTATCCTTTAGGCCTTTTTAACAAATCGCACAAAACACCCGCGGAACAGGAGGGGGATGCCAACCGTATTGCGTAGCGGGCCATACCGGTTTTTCTTCTACGCAGGCGATCGCGACGAACCTCCGCACGTCCACGTGGAACGAGAGGATCACCGGGCGAAGTTCTGGCTCGATCCGGTCCGGATCCAGAATGGCGGCGGCTTCAGCGCGATAGAGTTGAACCGGATTGCAGGCCTCGTGACGGTGCACCGCGACCAACTACTCGAAGCATGGCATGACTACTTTGGCTGAACTTCGCGTCCCCGCAGCCACGCGGGTGACCGTTTCGGACGACGCTCTCGTGGTGGAGCTTGCGGACGGCCGCAGCGTCTCCGTGCCGCTGTCCTGGTACCCGCGCCTGGCGAATGGGACCGCAGAGGAGCGGAACCACTGGCGGTTCATCGGTCAGGGGGAAGGCATTCACTGGCCGGACCTGGACGAGGACATCAGCGTCGAGAACCTGATCGCGGGGAAGCGGTCCGGAGAAAGCCAACGCTCGCTGGATCGATGGCTGGAGGCACGCCGCAAACACGGCTGAACACCGGCTGAGCGATCACGAAGCCCCTCTCCCGATCCGCGGGAGAGGGGCTTTGTGCGGAGATCGGCGTGAATCCGCGGCTCGCGTGCTGAGGAGGCCACAGATCCTTCGGCCTGCAAACGCCTGCGAAGGGCAGATTACAGCGTGGCCGGCCTGAATAGAAAGTTCCGGGCGCAGCCGGTCACCGGCGACTGAAGTCGCAGCAACAACTACGGGAAGCCTCGCAAACTGCGCGAGGCTGATCCGCTCACTCCGCGGCCCCGGTGCTCACGACCAATCTCCTTTCATCCTCTGTGGTCGCGCGCAGCGCGGTGTCCGACTCAGGATGACGTCAGTGGGGTTCCGCGCTTTTGGTGAGTTTCGGCGGCGTCCGCATTACCCCGCCGCCGCCAGCCTCGGCGCCTCGCCGAAGATCTTCGCGAGGTACTGGCCGGTGAGGCTGTGGGGGACGCGGGCGACCTCCTCGGGGGGGCCCATGGCGACCACGTGGCCGCCGTCCGGGCCGGCGCCGGGGCCCAGGTCCACGAGCCAGTCGGCGGTCTTGATCACGTCCAGGTTGTGCTCGATGAGGAGCACCGTGTGGCCCGCGTCCACCAGGTCGCTCAGCACGCGCAGCAGCTTCTTGATGTCGTCCAGGTGCAGCCCGGTGGTCGGCTCGTCGAGGATATACAGCTTCTTGCCGCCGCGCCGCGCGCCCTGCGCCAGCTCGCGCGCGATCTTGATGCGCTGCGCCTCGCCGCCGCTCAGGGTGGGCGCGGGCTGGCCCAGGCGCAGGTATCCCAATCCCACCTGCTGCAGGTGCCAGAGCGTCTGGCCCAGGCGGTCCTCCTGCAGGAAGAAGCGGATCGCCTCGTCCACCGTCATCTCCAGCACGTCCTTCACGCTGGCCTTGCGGTAGCGCACCTCCAGCACCTCGGGCTTGAAGCGGGCGCCCTGGCACACCTCGCACGGCACGAACACGTCGGCCATGAACACCATCTCCACCTGCACCTGCCCCTCGCCCTTGCAGGCCTCGCAGCGCCCGCCGGCCACGTTGAACGAGAAGTGCCCCGGCCCGAACCCCCGCTTCCGCGCCTCGGGGAGCGACGAGTAGATCCGCCGCACCTCGTCCCACGCCTTGATGTACGTCACCGGGTTGGAGCGTGGCGTGCGCCCGATGGGGCTCTGGTCGACCAGCACCACCTCCTTCACCAGCCCCGAGCCGGAGATGCGGTCGAACGCGCCCACCGCCTCGCCCAGGTGGCGCTTGGCGCTGGTCTCGCCGCCGGAGAGCTCGCGCTCCAGCGCGCGGTACAGCACGTCGTGCACGAGCGTGCTCTTCCCCGAGCCGCTGACGCCGGTCACCACCGTCAGCGCGCCCACGGGGATCTCCACCCGGTCGCCCTGCAGGTTGTGCTCGCGCGCGCCCTCCAGCCGGATCTTCGCCCCCGTCACGTGGCGGCGGCGCGTGGGAACGGGGATCGACTCGCGCCCCGACAGGTAGCGCCCGGTGAGCGTGTCCGCACGGAGCATCTCCTCCAGCGTTCCGTTGAACACCAGCTCGCCGCCGCGCTCGCCGCTCCCCGGGCCCAGCTCCACCAGCCAGTCGGCCAGCCGCATGGCGTCGGGGTCGTGCTCCACCACCAGCACGGTGTTGCCGTGCTCGCGCAGGCGGACGAGCAGGCGCAGGAGCCGGTCATTGTCCGCGGGGTGCAGGCCGATGGTGGGCTCGTCCAGCACGTACAGCGTGTCAACCAGCCGCGAGCCGAGCGAGTTGGCCAGGGTGATGCGCTGCGCCTCGCCGCCGGAAAGGGTGCGCGTCTGCCGGTCGAGCGTCAGGTAGCCCAGCCCCACGTCGTCCAGAAAGCCGACGCGCGCGTCCAGCTCCTTCAGGATGGTGTCGGCGATGGCGCGCTCCTGCCCGGTCAGCGGGCTCGTCTCGCACGTCTCCCCCGGCGCCTCGCCCGTCAGCCGCAGCGCGGCCAGCCAGGTACGCAGCCGCGTGAGCGGAAGCTGGCTCACCTCGCCGATGTCGCGGCCGCCGACGCGCACCCAGAGTGCCTCGGGGCGCAGCTTGGCGCCGTTGCACGCGGGGCAGGTCTGCGCCGTCTGGTACTGGCGGATGAAGACGCGGATGTACTGCTTGTACCGCTTCTCGTCCAGGTCGTCGAAGAACGAGTAGACGCCCTGGAACCCCCGCGCGCCGTTCAGCACCTTCTCCCTGAAGTCCGCCGGCAGCTGGCTCCACGGCGTGTCGACCGAGACGCCCTCCTTCTTCGCCAGCGCGTAGAGCTTGGTGCGGCGCGATTCGTAGCGCGGCATCCGCCACGGGTCCACGGCGCCCTCGGCCAGCGAGCGGTTGGGGTTGCAGACGATCAGCGATTCGTCGAACTGCAGGACCGCGCCGAACCCCGTGCACTGCGGGCAGCTGCCGTACGGGTTGTTGAACGAGAAGAGCTGGGGAGACGGCGTCGCGAACTCGATGGCCGGGTGGTCGGGGCAGCGGAAGCGCTCGGTGAAGCGCAGCGGCGGGCCGTCGGCGGGAACGACGACGGCCTCGCCCTCGCCCTCGGCGAACGCCTGCTGCACCGAGTCGGCCAGACGGCCCAGGTCCTCGGGATCGACGCGCAGGCGGTCGACCACCACCAGGAGCTCGGAGACGGCGGTGAGGTCGATGCTGCCGCCCTCGGCGGGAACGTCGTCCAGGTGCAGCTCGCGCCCGTCGGCCAGCACGCGCAGGAAGCCGAGCGCGCGCAGGTTCTCCACCACCAGCGCGTGCGTGAGCCGCGCCGAGCGGGGGAGCGGGAAGCACACCATGATCCGCGCGCCCTCCGGCAGGCGGAGCACGGCGTCGGTGGCGGACTGCACGGTGTCGGGGCGGATCTCGCGGCCGCAGGGGCCGTGGCCGTCGCCGGGGCAGAAGGTGCGGCCCACGCGTGCCCAGAGCAGGCGCAGGTAGTCGTACACCTCGGTCGCCGTGCCGACGGTCGACCTGCTCGTTTTCGTCGGGTTGCGCTGCTCGATGGCCACGGCCGGGGAGATGCCGTCGACGCGGTCCACGTCGGGCTTCTCCATGCGGTCGAGGAACTGCTTGGCGTAGGTGGACAGGCTCTCGACGTACCGCCGCTGCCCCTCGGCGTACACGGTGTCGAACGCCAGCGAGCTCTTTCCCGAGCCGCTGGGCCCCGTGACCACGATCACCGACCTTCGCGGCAGGTCCAGGTCCAGGTTCTTCAGGTTGTGCTGCCGCGCCCCGCGGATGACGATCTTGTCCTTCATGCGGGGGAAACTACTAGGGGAGAGGGGACAGGGGACAGGGGACAGGGGAAGATGTTGATGGGCATGGGGATACGGGGATCGGCCCGGGGATTCGGGCTCTCTGCGTGGGTGACGGATGGCGGACGGCGGGTGGCTCCGGACGCGTGCCTCGTCCTCGCGCCTCTCCGGCTGGCCACCGGGGAAGGGCAATTGAAATCGCGGCATCGCGGCAACAACGGCCCGAAGTCCGCCTTCGCGCCGCCTTCGCGGACTCCCTGCCCCGGCATCTCCGCTCGATCTACGCCGGGGCGGAGCGGCGGCCGCGGAAGGGCGGGCGGCGGTCCGACGCTTCGGGATCGGCCCCGGCCGGGTCGATGTCCTGCAGCTCGAACATCATCGCCGGGGCCAGGAGGGTGACGTGGCGGTCCCAGCAGGCGCGGAGGGCGACGTATCGCCCGGCGCCGTCGCGCTCGTCCTCCATCGTGCGGATCCCCGCCTGGCGCAGGCGGCGCACGGCGGCGGCGTAGCGGCGCTCCCACCGCTCGCGCGTGGCCGCGTCCGGGCTCGCCGCGCCGTCCGGCGATCCGCCGCGCAGGAAGGTGTCCTCGAGCGACCCGGCCAGGATGATGGCGCCGCGCCAGAGCTGCTCCACCGGGCCGGACTCCTTCAGCCGCCCGTATTCCTCGTCGTGCAGCGCGCTCTTGATCAGCGACACCGAGTCCAGCGACATCAGGGTGATCCGGGAGATGGCGTAGAGCGGCTCGGTGAAGCGGAAGTAGAAGAGCACGGGGTAGAAGTGGTGACCCTCCTTGGTGGCGCTCACCTCCACGGCCATCTCGTTCAGCACGGTGTAGCCGCTGGAGAAGTCGCCCCCGGAGCCCAGCCCCGCCAGCAGCTCGGCCGCGTCCGCCGTCTGCCCGGAGAGGAGGTGGATCTTCAGCCCCAGCACGTTGCGCGAGCGGAGCGCGGTGTACACCTGCATCAGGTAGGCGAGCGTGAGCGACACCACCGAGGTGCCCACCACCCCCCCGAAGGCGAAGAAGAGGCGATACCCGGTGGTGTGCGGCGCGAAGCCGCCCTCGCTGACCACCGAGATGCTTCCCACCCCCGCCAGCAGCGCGGTGGCGAAGCCGGTCGGCGTGGGCCCGGCCATGGTCACCACGCCGGTGCCCAGCGCGGGGTGGATGGCCAGCGCGGCGCCCAGCCCCAGCCCGAAGGCCCACGTGCCGATCAGCAGGACGATGATGACGGGGCCGATGAAGGAGAGCAGCCCCACCGCGCGCCGGCCGAGCACCCGGCGGAGGAGGCGGAAGCCCTTCCACGTGGCGAACGCCACCCACCGCCCCAGGATGGAGCTTCCCATCCGGGCGTAGAGCACGCTCAGGAACACGTCGGCCAGCACGACCGCCATCACCACGGCGCCGAGCAGCTGCTCCAGGACGGCGGGCATCAGCGGCGGCTCCGGGGCACGGGGCCCGACGGTGCGGCGGCAGGGTGCGGACGGTCGATTCGTCGCATCGTACAAACCCGATGCATGCGGCGTGCGCAACGGCACCGCAGCGGAGGCCGCTTCCGCGCGGGTGATCCGCATCTCCACCCGCTCTGTGGGGAAACTTGTCGACGAGGCGGGGGATGCGGAGTTTGTTGCGTGGCTTCCCGATCTCCACCTCCATCCCCCGCCCCCCGACCGGAGCCGACGATGCGCCGGAGCCTGGCCGTGATCGCGGGCGCGCCGCTGCTGATGGCGACGAGCTGCATCGATTCCGGCGGCTTCCACGTGCGGGCGGACGGCACCGTGGCCCCTGGCGAGTCGCGCACGCGCCACGGGTGGAGATGAGCCGTGCGATGCTCCGGTGCCGCCGCGACTTCCACCGCGCCCGCACCGCCGCCGACACCGCCGCGGTGGACGCGCGCACCTTCCCCGTCGCCGACACCACGGTGGACTGCGCGCTGATGCGCACCCGCTTCGCCGATGCCATGCGCGGCAAGCTGAACACGGGGCAGGTGGTGTTCCTGACCGCACGGATGGTGGCCATGTTGGGCGCAATCGTGTGGCTCGGCGGCGTGGTGGACCGCGCGCGGGGGGTGGATCACTGAACGGGAGTGCGGGAGTGCGGGAGTGCGGGAGTGCGGGAGTGCGGGAGTGCGGGAGTGCGGTCAATTGGAGCGCGAGGCGGAGGCAAGGGTCCAAGATGCGAGTGAACTCGCGGCATCATCGTTCAGTCGGTGCAACGAAGTTGTGGACTTGATTCACCAGGGCCGCGTTGTTGCGTGGTTACGCGATCCATCTCCATCCCCCCGGACCGGAACCGTGCACCCGAGGGCGCTCAGCGGGGCGGAAGTACTACGATGATGGCCACTCAGGACTTAAGCACTCAGGACTTCTTTGCCGTCATCTTCCCTCCCCATCGTAGTGATCGGCGCGGGCGCGGCCGGGACGATGGCCGCCATCTTCGCGGCCGGAGCGGGCGCGCCGGTGCTGCTCCTGGAGCGCACGAAGGACGGCGGGCGGAAGATCCTGATCAGCGGCGGCGGGCGGTGCAACGTGCTGCCGTCGGAGATGAGCCCGTCGCAGTACTTCTCCGCATCGTCCCGCAACTCCCTCAAGAAGATCCTTCTCTCCTGGCCCCTGGCGGACCAGCGCCGCTTCTTCGAGGAAGAGGTGGGGATCCGGCTGGCGCTGGAGCACGAGAGCGGCAAGCTCTTCCCCGAATCGAACCGGGCGCGCGACGTCCGCGACGGGCTGCTCGATCTCGCTCGTCGGCGCGGTGCGCGGCTGCGCTTCGGCGCGCACGTCGTCGGCATCGACCCGCCGGTGGACGGTGGCCCGTGGCGCGTCCGCCTGGACGGCGGGGAGACGGTGGAGGCGGCGAAGGTCGTCATCGCCACCGGCGGCCTGTCCGTGCCGCAGACGGGGAGCGACGGCACGGGGCTGCGCATCGTCCGCCAGCTGGGGCACACGCTGCACGACACCTACGCCGCGCTGACGCCGCTGACCACGGAGCCGGCGGTGCACGCGCACCTGGCCGGCGTGTCGCTGACCGCGCATCTGGAGGCGCCGCTGGAGCGTGGCGCGCTCTCCGCCGAGGGCGGCTTCCTCTTCACCCATCGCGGCTACAGCGGCCCGTCGGTCCTCGACGTCTCGCACGCCGCCGTGCGCGCGCGGAAGCCGGCGGAGCAGCCCATCTACGCGCGGTGGACGGAGATGGACGCCGCCGCGTGGGAGCGCCTGCTGCTGGAGCGCTCCGGCGGCACCGTCCTCGGCCTCCTGCGCCGCCATCTCCCCACGCGCCTGGCCGACACGCTGCTGGCGGAGGCGGAGATCGACGAGGCGCGCACCCTCCCCCAGCTGCGCCGCGACGAGCGCGCGCGCCTGGTCGAGCGCCTCACCCGCTACCGCCTGCCGTGGACGGGCGACGAGGGATACAAAAAGGCCGAGGTCACGGGCGGCGGCGTGCCGCTGGGTGAGGTGGACCCGCGCACGCAGGAGAGCCGCGTGGTCCCCGGCCTGTTCCTCTGCGGCGAGATCCTGGACTGCTTCGGCCCCATCGGCGGCTACAACTTCTGCTGGGCCTGGGCGACGGGCCGCGCGGCGGGGCTCGGCGCGGCGAGTAATGATGCTGTAGAGGCTGGATAGCATCATCGCGAAAATGCCACTGAAGTGGCGGCTACAACTGCACGCAGTCCGCCTTGGCGGACTTCAACAGCGGCCACATCGGCGCATGTAACGAGCACCCGGGCATGACAGCAGTCCCGAAGGGACTTTGTGCAGTTGTTGCCGCGAATTCATTCGCCTTCCCAAGCCGGCTCACACCCCGAACCCTGATCCCCGCACCCGATGCCCAATCCCTCTTCGCTGCTGGCCGAGTATCCCGTCGTCGTGGAGCTGCCGGTGTTCTGGGGCGACATGGACTGGTTCCGGCACGTGAACAACATCATCTACTTCCGCTGGTTCGAGAGCGCGCGCATCGAGTACCTGGAGCGCATCGGCTTCCGGCAGGAAACGGAGCACGGCGGCGTGGGCCCCATCCTCCACTCCACCCAGGCGCGCTTCCGCCGCCCGGTCGAGTGGCCGGACACCGTGCTCGCCGGCGCGCGGACGACGGAGGTGGGCGACGACCGCTTCACACAGGAGTACCGCCTGGTCAGCCGCGCGCACGGCCAGGTCGCGGCCGAGGGTGGCTGCATCCTCATGGCCTACGACTACGCCAACGCGCGCAAGGCCGCCCTCCCGCCCGCGGTGCGCGACGCCATCCACCGCCTGGAATCTTCCATATCCACATCTCCCGCGTGAAACGGTGAGCGTGTTACGCGCCCGGTTCGCCGCATGCGTTTCTCACGACTGAGATTCCGTGCCGCGGAGCGAGCGCCGCGGACGGGTCGAGAGCAACCGAAATGGGAGGGGGCGGAAGATGCCGACGAAGGTGCTGGTGGCGTTCTACAGCAGCTACGGCCACGTCCATCGCATGGCGCTGGCGGTGGCCGAGGGCGCGCAGGGCGTGCGGGACGTGGAGGTCCGGCTGCGGCGCATCCCCGAGCTGGAGGAGGCGCGCCGGGCGATGAGCGCGCAGGAGTGGTACGTGAAGGCGCAGGAGGCGATGGCCGACATCCCCGAGGCCACGCAGGACGACCTGCGCTGGGCCGACGGCATCGCCTGGGGAATTCCCACGCGCTTCGGGAACATGCCCGCGCAGGTGAAGCAGTTCCTGGATCAGCTCGGGGGGATGTGGCAGAAGGGCGAGCTGGAGGACAAGGCGACCGGGATCTTCACCAGCACCGCCACCATCCACGGCGGGCAGGAGACGACGATCATCACCAGCCTGATCCCCCTGCTGCACCTGGGGATGATCTTCGTGGGCACGCCGTACGGCCAGAATCCCGAGATCATGGTGACGGATGGCGTGGGCGGCAGCCCGTACGGCCCCGGCACGCTGGCCGGCGGCGACGGCTCGCGCCAGCCGGTGGAGACGGAGCTGACGACCGCGCGCAACCTGGGCAGCCGCCTGGCGAAAGCATCGGCCGCGCTGCGCCCGCTCCGGGCCAGCGACCCGCACGGACAGCAGCCCGACGCGCCGCAGTACCACGAGGGAAGTGCGTGAGTGCGTGAGTGCGTGAGTGCGGAAGTACGGCCTTCCGCCTCACGCCCCCTCCGGCCCGCTGTGTTTCTCCCTGTATCGCGGAGATGCAGCGGAGCGGTGCGATGCCGGACAGCAGTCCCGCAGGGACTTTGTGCTGTTGTTGCCGCGAATTCATTCGCCCGCCGCGCGTGGAAACCGCTCCGCGCCGCACGATTCTTTTGCCCCGCGGATGGGGCCCTCACTATCTTTCTCCCGCAACCCAAACGCCGGTTTACGTTCCGGCGGCTGGGGCATGGCACCTCCGGCGGCCACCTCACGCGCCGTTCCGTCCCACCTCCCGCGGACCGCATGGCCGCCTCCCCCGCAGTCCCTCCGCTGAACGACCACCTCGCCCGGCTGGTGGAGCGCCACTTCGGCGCGGCTTTGCCCATCCCCCCGCAGCTGCGCGATTTCCTGGCCGACCTGGACACCGCCTTCCGCGACGCCGACGCGGAGCGCGCGCTCCTGGGCCGCTCGCTGGACGAGGCCGGGCGCGCGCTGCTGGAGCGGTATTCCCAGCTGCAGGAGCGGTGGGAGGCGCACCAGACGGCGCAGGCCGCGCTGCGCGAGAGCGACCGCCAGTTCCGCGAGGTGGCCGAGGCGGTGGCGGCGGCCACCTTCATCTTCCGCGGCTCCCGCTTCCTGTACGTGAACGCCGCGGCCACGGAGCTCACCGGCTACACCCGCGAGGAGCTGCTGGCGGCCGACTTCTGGGAGGTGGTGCACCCCGAGCACCGCGAGATGGTGCGCCAGCGCGGGCTGGGCCGCCAGCGCGGCGAGGACGTGCCCACCCGCTACGAGTTCAAGATCGTGCGCCGCGACGGAGCGGTGCGCTGGGTGGACTACACCGCGGGAAAGGTGGAATACGCCGGCGAGCCGGCGGGGCTGGGCACCTGCTTCGACATCACCCTGCGCAAGGAGGCCGAGGAGGCGCTGCAGCGGCAGGCGCTGACCTTCGAGAACCTGTACGACGCGGTGATCCTGAGCGACCCCGACGGGCGGATCACCGACTGGAACCCCGCCGCCGAGCGCATCTACGGCTTCACCCGCGACGAAGTGCTGGGGCGCACCGCGCTGGACCTGTGGGTGAGCCCCGACGAGGGGCCGGAGCTGGACCGCCGCATCACCGGGGCGCTGGAAACGGAGGGGCGCTGGCGCGGCGAGGTGCGCTTCGTCCGCAAGGACGGCTCGCGCGGCGTGTCGGAAACGCTGGTGGTTCCCCTGCGCGACGCGGCCGGGCGGCGGATGGGGGCGCTGGGGGTGAACCGCGACGTCACCGAGCGGCGGCGGGCGGAAGAGGCGCTGCGCGCCAGCGAGGAGCGCTTCCGGCTGATGCTGTCGGGAACGCAGCAGGTGTTCTTCTACGTGCACGACGTGCAGGGGGTGTACGAGTCGCTGAGCCCCTCCGTGCGCGACGTGCTGGGATACGAGCCCGACGAGCTGGTGGGAAAATCGTACACCGCCCTGCACACCGGCCACGCGACCGACGAGGAGGTGGAGGAGCGGACGCGGGAAACGCTGCGCACGGGAACCCCCAACACCTACCTGGTCTTCTCGCGCCACCGCGACGGGCGGATCGTGGCGCTGGAGCTGGTGGAGACGGCGGTGCGGCGCGGCGGCCGGGTGCGCGGGGTGCAGGGGTTCGCGCGCAACGTGACCGAGCGCATCCGCGCGGAAGAGGCGCTGCGCGAGAGCGAGGAGCGCTACCGCACGCTCTTCGAGGAGAGCCGCGACGCCATCTACATGAGCACGGTGGAGGGAAAGCTGATCTCCGCCAACCAGGCCATGCTGGAGATGTTCGGGCTCGCGCGCGCGGAGCTGGACGCGTTCCGCATGGACGACCTCTACTTCGCCGCCGCCGACCGCCAGCGCTTCCGCGACGAGATCCATCGCGCCGGCTACGTGCGCGACTACGAGCTGCGGCTGCGCCGCCGCGACGGCGAGGCGGTGTACGCGCTGGTCTCGGCCACTTTGCGGCGCGAGGGCGAGGGGCGGGTGGTGGGGTTCCAGGGGATCATCCACGACATCACCGAGCGCAAGCGGGTGGAAGACCAGCTGGCGTACGGCGCGCTGCACGATTCGCTGACCGGGCTGCCCAACCGCGCGCTCTTCGTCGACCGGCTGAGCCAGGCGCTGGAGCGGGTGCGCCGCGGCGGCGAGCACCCCTTCGCCGTGCTCTTCCTGGACCTGGACCGTTTCAAGGTGGTGAACGACTCGCTGGGCCACGGGGTGGGCGACCAGATGCTGGTGGCCATCGCCCGGCGGCTGGAGGAGGTGCTGCGGCCGGGCGACACCGTGGCCCGCTTCGGGGGCGACGAGTTCACCCTGCTGCTGGACGGGGTGGCCAGCGCCATCGAGGCCACGCACATGGCCGAGCGCATCCTCGACATCCTGGCGGCGCCCTTCGCGCTGGAGCGCCACGAGGTGTTCACCTCGGCCAGCGTGGGGATCGCGGTGAGCACCACCGGCGCCGAGGAGCCCGACGTGCTGCTGCGCAACGCCGACGCCGCGCTGAGCCGCGCCAAGGTGCTGGGGAAGAACCGCTACGAGGTGTTCGACCGCGCCATGCACGCCGAGGCCATCGAGCGGCTGCAGCTGGAGACGGACCTGCGGCGCGCGATGGAGCGCGGCGAGTTCTCGCTGAACTACCAGCCGCTGGTGCGCCTGGACAGCGGCCGCATCGCCGGATTCGAGGCGCTGCTGCGCTGGCTGCACCCCGAGCGCGGCTGGGTGTCGCCCACCGTGTTCATCCCGGTGGCCGAGGAGATGGGGCTCATCCACTCGCTGGGGCGCTGGGTGATCGACGAGTCGTGCAGCCAGGCCAGGCGGTGGAGCGACGCGTTCCCCGGCCGGCCGCTGCGCGTGGCGGTGAACCTGTCGGCCGCGCAGTTCTCGCAGCCGGACCTGGTGGACCACGTGGAGCGCTCCATCGGCGAGTGCGGCATCGCCCCCGGGGTGCTGCACTTCGAGATCACCGAGAGCGTGATCCTGGAACACGCCGAGCCGGCGCAGTCGATGCTGGCGCGGCTGCGCGAGCTGGGGGTGGTGCTGTGCATGGACGACTTCGGCACCGGCTACTCGTCACTCGGCTACCTGCACCGCTTTCCCATCGACGAGCTGAAGATCGACCGGGCGTTCGTGAGCGGGATGGAGCACGACCGGCGCAACCAGCAGCTGGTGCAGGCCATCGTGGCGCTGGCGCGGAACTTGGGCGTTCCGGTGGTGGCCGAGGGGGTGGAGACGCGCGAGCAGCTGCAGGCGCTCCGCGCGCTGGCCTGCGACTTCGGCCAGGGCTTCCTCTTCTCGCGCCCCGTCCCCCGTGCCGAGGCCGACGAGCTGCTGGCCCGCGACCCGCGCTGGTGAGGTGATCTCAAACCGAATCCGGCGGAAGAATCAGCGCACCTCGCCGAATCACGTGCTGCGGAAATGATAGATCCTTCGGCCTGCAACCTCTTGTGTAGACACTGGCTGCGGTGTGGTCGGCCTCAGGATGACGTCGGGGTTGATGCGGCGAGGATGCACGAACTGAATTCCCGGATTCGGTATCAGACCGGATCTTGCAATCGCCTCTGCTTTAGAAACGAACAGAGAGACGTCATCCTGAGGCCGGCCACACTGTCGTTCCCATTGGACGAATGGTTGCAGGCCGAAGGATCTATGGGCGAGGTCGCACGTGCGCTGCCGGATCGCACGATCGATCCCTGATCTCAACATCGTTTCACGGAGAGACGCAGGGCCGCGGAAAAACCCGTCGTTTCTCCCCGGCTCTGCGTCTTGCGTGCGACTTTGCTGTTCGATCCCCCTACTGCATCGCCTTGTCGATCAGCTGCTCGTAGCCGGGGCGCGGGAGGGCGCCGACCTGCTTCGCCACCGGCTTCCCGTCGCGGAACACCATCACCGTGGGAATGGAGGCGATCTGGAAGCGCTGCGCCGTCTGCTGGTTGCGGTCGGTGTCCAGCTTGGCGATCAGCACGCTGCCCATCCGCGAGCGCGCCAGCTCGTCCATGATGGGCGCCACCATCTTGCAGGGGCCGCACCAGTCGGCGTAGAAGTCCACCAGCACCGGCACCTGCGCGTCGGCGATCACGCGCTCGAAGCTGGCGTCGCTGAGCGCCAGCGGCCGGTCCAGCAGGATCGGGCGGCCGCACTCGCCGCATTTGGGGTGGTCGGCGGCGCGGGCCAGGTCCACGCGGTTCAGTCGCCCGCAGAACGGGCACGCGACCGTCACCTTCCGCTCCTGCGTCGTGGGGCTGTCCATCTCCACTCTCCTCCGTCGGTTCCAGACCGAGTCGCCGATGCGCTCCCCGCGTCGGGCGGGCTCGATCGCGAGCGCACCGGCCGCGGCCACGCCATCGGGGCAAGTTCCGTTCTACCGCGTCACCTTGCGGATGAACCGCTCCGTGGGCTCGGAGCACTTCGCGTGGGCGTTGCACACCCAGCGCACCCGCTCCATCGGCACGCGCGCGAACAGCCCGATCAGCGTCTGCCGGTTCATCCGCGGGTCCATGCTGAACAGCGGGTCCGCGCCGCCGTACCCGCGCAGCGGCTTGCGCGCCACGGCGTCGCCCACGAACAGGATGCCGCGGAAAAGGTAGGCCGCGCTCCCCGGCGTGTGCCCCGGCACCGGGTACGCGCGCACCGTGTCGCTCCCCACCACGAACGCCGTGTCCGCCGAGAACGGCCGCAGGTCCACCTCGCCCGGCCTGGGCCCGGTGCGCCCGAACACCGACGTGGCCAGCCGCGACGGAACGTCGGCGTGGCGCTTCTCCCCCTCCAGCAGCGGCTCCTCGGGCATCCACAGGTGGAAGCGGGCGCCGCGCACCGTCTTCCACGCGGCGATGTGGTCGCGGTGGCTGTGCGTCAGGAACACGTCGGTCACGTCGCCCGGCACCGCGCCGATCGAGCGCAGCCGGCTCCGCAGCCGGTGTCCCGCGCCCACGAAGCCCAGGTCCACGACGATCGTCCCGCTGTCCGTCTTCGCCGCGTAGATCATGCTGCGCCACGGCCCCGCGGTGGTGAACGCCACCGCCCGCCCCGGCTCCTGGATCTGCGCCAGGTGGTACGTGCACCCGCCCAGCGGCAGGAGGAAGAAGGGGAAGATGGAGATGAAGATGCGGCGGCGCATGGCGGTGGCATTCGGGCGGTGAAGACGGCCACCGCGCATTCTGATGCGCATCTCCCCTCCCGGCAACACGAAGGCCCGCCGCGAGCAGGCCTTCTGATGGAGATCAGGATCCGGCGCCATCCCCGCGAGGTGCCGGGCCGCGCTGCGCCCGCTCCCACATCTCGCCGCGCGCGGCCCAGAGGAAGGGGAAGAACGAGGCGCGGTGCATGGCCATGCGGTCCAGGTACTTCACCCCGGTCGTCGCCGCCGTCCCCTCTGTATCCGGGCCGATGGTGCGCTCGGCGGTGCGGGCGTGGACGAAGCGCCAGATCCGCACCTCCTCGTCGTACTCCAGCATCG
The DNA here is from genome assembly GCF_035474595.1 of Longimicrobium sp. NCBI lineage: Bacteria > Pseudomonadati > Gemmatimonadota > Longimicrobiia > Longimicrobiales > Longimicrobiaceae > Longimicrobium > Longimicrobium sp. The sequence goes on along the minus strand of NZ_DATIND010000012.1, from coordinate 11,807 downwards.
CCTCGGCCAGCAGCACCAGCTCCCAGTGCTCCGCGCCCGCGTGCGACGCCGCGTACGCATCCGCCGGCGACACGCCGCGCCGCTCGAACAGCGCCTTCGCCTCCGAGGCCACGGACGGCTGCTCCCACAGCTCCGCCAGCCGCGGCGTCCACAGCCCGACGACGGGGCTCGTCGCGTCCCCGGGGTCCGGCTCCAATTCGAGGTACCGGCGCAGCTCCGGCTCGCGCGCGCCGGACAGGATCTCGATCTCGTGCCACTGCCCGCTCTCACCGCCGCTGGCGGGGGCCAGATGATGGCGGAAGGCGTAGAATCCGCCCAGCGTCATCGTCTCCAGCACCCGCATCATCGGCCCGAACATGCGCACCACCGCGGTGCAGCGCTGGATGAGCCACGTCGCCATCCCCGCATCGTCCTGTTTCAGCGCGGCGATCACGCGCGGCAGGTCGGTGCGCAGCTGCGTGAACCACAGTTCGAACGACTGGTGGGTGACCACGAACAGGTGCTCGTCCGGGTGCCGCGCCTGCTCCGGCGAGGGCTGCAGCGTCAGCAGCTGGTCGAGCCGCAGGTACGAGCAGTAGTGCGTCTGCCCGGGGTCGCGCACGCGGTGCCCGCAGGCAAGGGTAGTCAGGTTGGCCACTGGGCTTCGGGTGGGGACGGCGTATCGGGCCGTCCGGAGCAGGATGGGAGAATACGAGAGTCGAACCGCCTGCGCGGTGAGCGGACGTCTATGGCTTCGCGCGTGCCGCCAAGCCCGATCCAGCGGGCCCGACGGGCTCGGGGCGCGAAAGCAGTTTGCGGAGGATCAGCCTTGCACGTGCGACGACGCCGGGCCGGCGCGGAGGCACGCGGCTCCGCATGACCTGCTCCCATTCGTCTTCGGGCATCGCGCGCTTCAGCCGGCGCAGAAACTCCTCGTCGGAAACCTCCGCGAAGTGCTTCTCCAGCCTGCGGCCCACATCCTCAGGATCGAGCATCAGCACCTCCTTCGAGCCAGATCCGCATCAGGGCGGAGGAATCGCGGACGGCAATCTGCACGTGCGACCGGGTGCGCAGGGCGGACCCGGGAAAGATCGGCGGGCCTTCCTCGAATGCTCCGCGAACGCTGCGGATTACAAGGCCGTCGTCCGCCATCAGGTCCACCGCATAATTGATGACGGCCCGGTCCAATCGTCGCGCGCCCGTAGTCTGCCGCGGGAGCGGCTGCTGCAGCCGTTCTCCGCGCGCGACCAAGTCACGGTGCGCGTTCGCGATGACGCGATGCCACCGCGGGTCCAGCAGGTCCAGGCAGTCGGTGAGGTCGATCTCCGCGCCGACCACTGCCGCCTCGCTGCCGAACCGCTCCGCCGCCCACTCGCGCGCGCGGCCGGGCGCGTCCTGGAAGAAGTAGACGCCGTCGCCCAGCCAGTCGTAGTCGTTGCGGCTGGCCCGGAACCCCGCGGCCAGGATGCGCTCCGCCCGTTCGACGCTCGTGCCATGGAAGCCGATCGCGCGCATCCATACCCCGGAGTTCGAAGTTTAGTCCAGCCACCTCCTCGTTCAAAGCGTTCGGTCGTTCGTCGTGCGTGCGTTCCTCGTCCCGCGTCCCCTCACCCGCCCCCGCCGCCCGCCACGCCGCCGCCGGGAATCCCGTCTCCGTCATCTCCCGCACATTCAACACGGGACGCAACTGCTCGTCGCGCGCGGTGGCTTTCGCCGCCACGCTTCAGGGTGCGAGGAACCGTCGCCCCAATCGCGGCACATGTGCACCATCATACCAGGCCTCATCCGTTCCGTAGCACCGCTCCAAGATGCGGACTTCCAAACGCTTGGACCGCGCCGGAAAGCATCCGGTCCGCTGGTGCCCGGCTGGCGCTCGCGATGCGCTGATCGCATTCCGCTCCGGGCAGGGCGCCCGGGGTGCCGCCGAACCGGCCTGCCGCAGCTTTCTTGCGTGGAGGTGAGCCATGATCCGCACGCTGACCCTTGCCCTCTCGCTGCTGGTGCTCTCCGCATCCGCCGCCGCGGCGCAGTGGCGGGAGGCCATTCGGACCGCGATCGACCGGGATACCTGGCGGTGGCAGCAGGACGGGTACGCCGAGACCGACGTGTGGACCGGGACCCTCTACGACGGCGACGACACCGACCTGTACGTCACGCTCGCGGGCGGAGTCTCGTACCGCTTCGTCGGCAAGTGCGACGAGAACTGCTCCGACCTGGACTTTGGGCTCTACTACGCCAACGGCAACTCCATCAGCACCGACCTGGAGTCCGACGCCACCCCGGTGGTCGTCGTCACGCCGCGGTGGACCGGAAGGTTCCGGCTTCGCGTCACCATGGCGAGCTGCGACGCGGACTACTGCGGCTACGGCGTGGGGATGTTCGTGCGCTGAGCCCCGCGCCCGCGGACCAACGGGGCCCGCCGTCAGGCGGGCCCTGCTCGTTCCGCGACCGTGCCCTCACCCGCCCCCGCCGCCCACCACGCCGCCGCCGGGGATCCCGGGCTCCGTCATCTCGCGCACGTTCAGCACGTGGTCCAGCTGCTCGTCGCTCAGCAGGCCGCGGCGCTTCACCACGTCGCGCACGGATTCGAAGTTCTTGGCCGACTCCTTGGCCACGCTGGCCGCCTGGTCGTAGCCGATGTAGGCGTTCAGCGCGGTGGCGATCGACGGGTTCTTCTCCAGCAGCTCGCGGCAGCGCTCGCGGTTGGCGCCGATCCCCTCCACCGCGTTGGCGCGGAAGGCGTCGCAGGCGCGCGACAGGATCTCCACCGACTGCAGGAAGTTGTGCGCCATCACCGGCATCATCACGTTCAGCTCGAAGTTGCCGTGCTGCCCGCCGATGGTCACCGCCACGTGGTTCCCCATCACCTGCGCGCACACCATCATCATCGCCTCGCTCATCACCGGGTTCACCTTTCCCGGCATGATGCTGCTTCCCGGCTGGATGGCGGGAAGGGTGATCTCGGCCAGCCCCGAGGTGGGCCCGCTGGCCAGCCAGCGGATGTCGTTGGCGATCTTCAGCAGGCTTACCGCCAGCGTGTTCAGCGCGCCGCTCGCGCTGACGCAGGCGTCCTTGGCGCCCTGCGCCTCGAAGTGGTTCTCCGCCTCGCGGAACTGCAGCCCCGTGAGCGCGCTGATCTTCTCGATCGTCTTGGCGGGGAAGCCGGGAACGGCGTTGGTGCCGGTGCCCACCGCGGTGCCGCCCAGCGCCAGCTCGGCCAGCTCCTCGCTCGCGTTGCGCAGCCGGCGAATGCCATGCTCGATCTGGCTGGCGTATCCCCCGAACTCCTGGCCCAGGCGCACCGGGGTGGCGTCCATCAGGTGCGTGCGGCCGCTCTTCACCACGTCGTCGAACTCGGCCGCCTTGGCGTTCAGCGCGCCCTGCAGCCGCTCCAGCGCGGGGATCAGGTCCTCGTGGATGGCCACGCGCGCGGAGACGTGCATGGCCGTGGGGATCACGTCGTTGGAGCTCTGCCCCATGTTCACGTGGTCGTTGGGATGCACCCGCTTGTCGCCGCCGGCGAGCTGCGTGGCGCGCGTCCCGATCACCTCGTTGGTGTTCATGTTGGTGCTGGTGCCGCTCCCCGTCTGGTACACGTCCAGTACGAACTGCGCGTCCAGCGTTCCCGCGATCACCTCGTCGGCGGCGCGGACGATGGCCTCGGCCACGGCGGCGTCGAGCAGGCCCATCTCGGCGTTCGCCTGCGCGGCGGCCTTCTTGATGGTGCCCATCGCGTGGATGAAGCGGCGCGGAAAGCGGATGCCGCTGATGGGAAAGTTCTCCACCGCGCGCTGCGTCTGCGCGGCGTACAGCGCGTCTGCGGGCACCTGCATCTCGCCCAGCGAGTCCTTCTCGGTGCGGAAGCTCGTATCGCTCATCTCGATTCCCTCGGATCTGTTCGGACCAGGAATTTGCGGCGGGGAAGATGGCAGCGCGCGCGGCCGGGCGAAAGGATGGAACGGCAGGGTTCGGGCGCACATCCCTTACGCAGGTGCGCGTCCGCGAGCCTCGCGCCGCCCTCACCCCGCGCCGGAGGGCGCGACCCTCTCCCGTCCCGGGAGAGGGTGGCTTTCCAGCATCGGCGCGCCAATCAGACTCTGGCTCACGCCACACTCAGCATCAGGCGCCGGTGTCGCCCAGCTACCTCTACCGGTACGGGAGAGGTGGACGGCCTCGGCCGGCCGGAGAGGGCGCGGGGGCCGCGGCGACGCTCCGGCGCGGCCTCCGCGATCAGGTCTCCTCCTTCTCCTGCTGTCGGGAGATAGGGTCGGGGGGATGATATGAGAGCCCCGTCGCTCGGCGCGCCAACTGGTCACCGCGCCACCGGCGTTCTATCTTCCCCGCATTCGAACGACCGTTCAAAGCAGAGACAGAAGGCCATGCTCCGGCTTCACGAATACACGTACCACCGCCCGTCCACGCTGGCCGATGCGCTCGGCCTGCTCACCGGCCAGGAAGACGCCCTCCCCATCGCGGGGGGGACGGACCTGATGCCGAACATGAAGCACCGCCTGTTCACCCCGCGCCACCTGGTCGCGCTGAAGGGCGTGGCGGAGATGCACGGCATCGGGCTGGCGGACGCGGGCGGCAATCCCGTCGCGGAGGGCTCGGCGGAGGCCGCGCAGCTCGTCGTCGGCGCGGCGGAGACGCTGTCGGTGGTGGCGCGCCACCCGCTCGTCCGCCGCATCGTCCCGGCGCTGGCGGACGCGGCGGGGCACGTGGCCGGCCCGCAGATCCGCAACGCCGGAACGATGGGCGGCAACCTGTGCCTGGACACGCGCTGCACGTACTACAACCAGACCTTCTTCTGGCGGCAGGCGCTGGGTTTCTGCCTGAAGAAGGACGGCGACGTCTGCCACGTGACCAGGGTGGGGAAGAAGTGCGTCGCCGCGCACTCCGCGGACACGCCGCCGGTGCTGATGACGGTCGGCGCGGTGGTCGACCTCGCCTCCCCCGCGGGGATGCGGACGGTGACGGTGGACGAGTTCTTCGTGGCCAACGGCGAGTGGAACACGGTGCGGCGGCCGGACGAGCTGCTGGTGCGCATCCGCATTCCCCTTCCCGGCCTTGGCGTGCGGACGGCGTACCGCAAGGTGCGGCAGCGCCAGTCGGTGGACTTCCCGCTCCTCTCCATCGCCGTGGCGGCGGACGTGGCGCCGGACCAGACCGCCCGCGCGATGTCGCTCGTCGTTTCCGCGCTGGGGGCGCGGCCGCGCGTGGTCACCGGGCTGGAGAAGATCGTCTCCGGCAGGCGCCTGCTGGATGTGGCGGACGCAGTCGGCGCGCAGGCGTTCAAGCAGTGCCACCCGCTCGAGAACCTGATCGTGGACCCCGACTGGCGCCGCGCGATGGTCCCCATCTACGTCCGCCGCGCCATCGAGGACCTGGCCGCCGGCCCCGGCCCCGCCCGCGCGGCGTGAACGCGGGGGGCGGAGGGGTGGAGATGAAATCTTAATCATCCGATCTTCCTCTTCATCTTCCCCGAAATGCAGCATTATGCGCCGGCACGGCGCGGGACGATGCGGAACCTCGGGCGCCGGGGCAGTGTCCGACGGGGGTCGCCCGCCGCCGCGGGAGCCGGAGCGGCGGGCGCGAAATGCTGCGGGCGCGCCACTTTCCGGTGCCAGCAGTGTCGCAGATGGGGGTTGTGAAAGACCTGTGGCACCTCTCCTGCGGTGTCTCCATCGCCGCTGAATCGGGCTCACTCCAGGGGTGCTGCTGCGCTAAGTGCTTGCACCAGGCGCACTTTGCCGCTAGATTGGACAGTCCCCGGCTCTTCAGCTCTTCGGTAACCTGTTTCCCCCCAAGGGTATGACTGCATTCGGGATCGAGCATCCGCTCATCATCCAGGGCGGTATGGGCGTGGGCGTGTCCAACTGGGTGCTCGCCAAGGCGGTCTCCCTGCGCGGGCAGCTCGGCGTGGTGTCGGGCACCTGCATCGACACCGTGCTGGTGCGCCGCCTCCAGGATGGTGACGCGGAGGGCCACGTGCGCCGCGCCATGGCCCACTTCCCGCTCCCCGAAGTGGTCGAGGACGTGCTCCGCAAGTACTTCCGCCCCGAGGGGCGCGAAGCGGGCGAGCCGTACACCGCCATCCCCATGTACCGGCAGGTGGTCAGCAAGGTGCGCGAGCAGCTGACCATGCTGGCCTCGTTCGTGGAGGTGTGGCTGGCCAAGGAAGGCCACGACGGCGTGGTGGGCGTGAACCTGCTGACCAAGGTGCAGATGCCCAACCTGGCCACGCTCTACGGGGCGATGCTGGCCCGGGTGGACTACGTGCTGATGGGCGCGGGGATCCCCAAGGAGATCCCGGGCGCGCTGGACCGCATGGCCGCGCACGAGCCGGCCGCCATCCGCTTCGAGGTGGAGGGCGGCGCCAGGGACGACAGCGAGATGCTGACCTTCGACCCGCGCGCGCACTTCGCCGAGGCGCCGGCCACGGTGAAGCGCCCGTACTTCCTCCCCATCATCGCCTCGAACTCGCTGGCCACCATGCTGGTGCGCAAGGCCACGGGGCGGGTGGACGGCTTCGTGATCGAGGCGCCCACGGCGGGCGGGCACAACGCCCCGCCGCGCGTGGCCGGCGTGTACAACGAGCGCGGCGAGCCGCTGTACGGCGAGCGCGACGTGGTGGACCTGGAGAAGATGAAGGAGCACGGCCTGCCCTTCTGGCTGGCCGGGAGCGCGGGGACGCCGGAGAAGCTGGCCGAGGCGCTGGACGCCGGCGCCGCCGGGGTGCAGGTGGGAACGCTCTTCGCCTACACCGACGAGAGCGGCATCTCTCCGGAGCTGAAGCGCGACGTGATCCGCCAGGCGCAGGAAGACGCCATCGACGTGCTGACCGACGGGCGCGCGTCGCCCACCGGCTTCCCGTTCAAGGTGGTGCAGATGGGCGGCACCGTGTCGCAGCTCCCGGTCTACCAGGCGCGCGAGCGCGTGTGCGACCTGGGGTACCTGCGCCAGCCGTACAAGCGCGCCGACGGCCGCATCGACTACCGCTGCGCCGCCGAGCCGGTGGAGACGTACGTGAAGAAGGGCGGCCTGCGCGAGGACACCGCCGGCCGCAAGTGCCTGTGCAACGCGCTGTTCTCCACCATCGGCATGGCGCAGGCGCGCGACGAGGGCGTGGAGGAGCCGCCGCTCATCACCAGCGGCGACGAGTTGAAGAACATCCGCCGCTTCCTGGGCTCCGACCGCGCGGGGTACACCGCCGGCGAGGTGGTGGACTGGCTGATGTCCGGGATCGACCGCCTCTGCGGCCGCACCCGCGTGGAGGCGGCGCCCGCCCGCTCGGTGGTGCCCGTCGTCGGCTGACCGGCATCGCGGGTTTATGGAGATGCAGAACGGGTCCCGCGCAGGTGCGCGGGACCCGTTCTCGCTTCCGGAGACGCGAAAGGCTACGGCGCCGCGATCAGCGGGTGCGAGGTCAGCACCACGGCGCGGCCGGCGCAGGCGTCCTGCCCCACCTGCGCGAAGGTGAGCTGGTTGCCGCTGCGCCGCCAGGTGTAGGTCGCCGGGTCGGTGCAGGCGTACTCGCCGGACTCGCCCACTGGGAAGGTGATCTGGTTGCCGTTCACCTCGTAGTGCCCCTCGACCACCTGGTTGCCCTTGAACGTGGCCACGAAGTGGTTGCCGGGGTGGATGGCGACGGTCCAGGCGCCCACCAGCCCCGCGTGCGCGTCCGCCGGCATGGCGCTGGGGACGTCGGAGTCGGCCAGGGTAACGGTGTAGTTGCCGATGATGCCGCCCATCGCCGGCGCGGCCGTGGCCATCGCGGGGGGTGCGGCGGCGGGGGGGGTGCTCATCGCCGCGGGGGCGCAGGCGGCGGCGAGAAGTGCGGCGAGCGGGAGGGCGAGACGGCGCATGGGGCCTCCACGGAAGGGGATCGGCGAACTGCGGTCCGATCATACTGTGCATTCCCGCCATCCGCGTCAAACCCCTCGCTTCCGCAGCGCGTGCCCCGCATCGCTGGATCTCACGCGGAGACGCGGAGACGCGGGGGTGTTCGGGCGGCATCTCCGTGCCTCCGCGTCTCCGCGTGAGATCCCGGCCGGGGTCTGGAAGCGGGAGGCATCTTCCCGCCGCGAAGTGGGGAGACGCCCTCTGGCCCTTCCGCGCGAAGCGGGTGTATCATCGTCCGCTCGGCCGTATCTCCATCTACCGATCCACCTGACGCCATCTTGATGCAAGCGCAGTCGCTCGGCCTGTTCGTCGCCTTCAGCGCGGGGCTCCTCAGCTTTCTGTCGCCGTGCGTGCTGCCGCTGGTGCCGAGCTACGCCACGTTCATCACGGGGATGAGCCTGGACGAGCTGGAGTCGCGCGACAGCAAGCGCGGGCGCCGCACCGTGTTCATCCACGGGCTGCTGTTCGTTCTCGGCTTCACGCTGGTGTTCCTGGCGCTGGGCGCGTCGGCCACGTTCATCGGCGCGCTGCTGAAGTTCGCCAGCCGCTGGGTGCAGGCCGCGGGCGGGGTGATGCTGATCCTCTTCGGCCTGTACCTGGTCGGCGTCCTCCGCCTTCCGGGCGCCAACCGCGAGTGGCGGATGCACCTGGCCGAGAAGCCGGTGGGATACCTGGGCACGGTGCTGGTCGGCATCACCTTCGGCGCGGGGTGGACGCCGTGCATCGGGCCGGTGCTGGGCGGCATCCTGACCATGGCGGCCGCGCAGGGCACGATGGGGCACGGGATCGGGCTGCTGGCGGTGTACTCGGCCGGGCTGGCCATCCCCTTCCTCCTCTCCACCCTGCTGATCGACTGGTTCCTGAGCGGCTTCCGGCGCTTCCGCCGCCTGCTGCCGTGGATCAACCGCATCAGCGGGGCGATGCTGCTGGTGCTGGGCGTGCTGATGGTGACCGGCTCGTTCACCACCCTCTCCGCGGTGTTGTCCCGGTGGACGCCGGCGTGGCTCTCCGCGCGGCTGTAGGGGACAGGGGACAGGGGGCGGTCGTGAGCGCCGATGCCGCGGAGTGAGCGGATCAGCCTCGCGCGGTTTGCGAGGCTTCCCGTAGTTGTTGCTGCGACGCTGCGACTTCAGTCGCCGGTGACCGGCTGCGTGTAACTCAAGAAATTTAGGACACTGACACCATTTCCGCCCCGATGATCAAGCGATCCATTTCCCTCCTTTCACTCGCCCTCTGCACCGGGTGCGCGGCGGCGTGGCACCGCACCAGCTCCCCGCTCCGCAGGATGCGGCGTTCGTGGGAACCCTGCGCGTGACGACGGCCGACGGCGCTCCCGTGGTGCTCGACAGCGCGTGGGTGCGCGGCGACACGCTGGCCGGCATCGCGCGCGAGGTGCCGCGCCGGCACATGGCCATCGCGCTGAGCGACGTGCGCCTGGTGGAGCGCCGCGGCGAGGCGTCGACCACGGCCATCGTGCTGGTGGTCGCCGCCGTGGTCGCGGTGGCCTCGTACGTCCGCGCCCTCTACGTCGCCGACTGACGCCGCTGCGGCCGCGATCCTTCGCGGCGGAAGCGGTGTAACACGTTCGTGCGCTTGATTCTGCTTGCGCGGCCGGGAGCGGCGGGCCAGATTCGGCACGCCTCCCTTCCGGCCGCGCACCCCATTCACCACCCGAACCGACGATGGCGAAGCAGATCCGCATCCTGCTGGTGGACGACCACGCCGTGCTGCGCGCCGGGCTGCGCGCCCTGCTCGAGGCCGAGCCCGGCTTCCTGGTCGTCGGCGAGGCGGGAACGGGCGAGGAGGGGGTGATGAAGGCGAAGCAGCTCCTTCCCGACGTGGTGGTGATGGACCTGTCGATGCCGGGCGCGGGCGGGCTGGAGGCGGTGCGCGAGATCTCCGCGCTGGGGAAGGAGATCCGCACGCTCGTCCTCACGATGCATGGCGAGGAGGAGCACCTCCTTCCCGTGCTGGAGGCGGGCGGCAGCGGCTACGTGAACAAGCGCAGCGCCGACGAGGAGCTGATCGAGGCGATCAAAACGGTGGCCGGCGGCGACGTCTTTCTCTACCCCAGCGGCGCCAAGCTCCTGCTGCGCGGCCTGAAGCAGAAGGCCGAGCCGGGCGAGGACGACCCGCTGGAGAAGCTCACCGACCGCGAGCGCGAGGTGCTGGGCTTCACCGTGGAGGGGTTCAGCAGCAGCGAGATCGGGAAGAAGCTGTTCATCAGCCCCAAGACGGTGGACACCTACCGCGCCCGCATCATGGAAAAGCTGAACCTGCACCACCGCAGCGAGCTGGTGAAGTTCGCCCTGCAGCGCGGACTGCTGAAGGCGGACAGCTGAACGGCGGACGAAGTGCGGGAGTGCGTTAGTGCGTTAGTGCGGGAGTGAACGGCGGAGTCCCAACCGGACAGCTGAAGGCGGGGCTCCCTGCCGGGCGAATGAATTCGCTGCAACAAACACACGAAGTCCGCCTGCGCGGACTGTCCATCACGGGCGAGTGCCACGCCGGCACGAACTCCGAGCGGGACCGCGGTTAACCTCCCCCAGGGGTTTTTGGGGAAGGTGCGAGCCTGAGCGAGCGGTGGGGGCGCTCGTGAGGTGCGCCGCGGTGCACCGGGTTTGCTGCCGGTGAGATCCTCCCCCGGGGCACGGACTCCACCGCGGGCCGCGCCCTTGTTACGCACCGTACGCCGCATCCGGTGTACACACGGCGCATCGTTTCGTACGAATCGAAAATCCACCAGCGGAAGATAGAACGTTGGCTCGCAGGGTCGTCATCACGGGCGTGGGGATGGTCACCGCCCTGGGCAACAACGCGGCGGACACCTGGGAAGGCGTCAAGGCCGGCCGCTCCGGCGTGGGGCCGCTCACCAAGTGCGAGCTGCCCGGCATCGCGCCGGAGATCGCCATCGCGGGCGAGGTCAAGAACTTTGCCCCGGAGCCGGTGCTGGACCGCAAGGACGCGCGGCGCATGGACTGGTTCATCCAGTACGCCATCGTCGCCGCGGACGATGCCATGCGCTCCGCCGGCTTCAGCGGCCTGCAGCCCGTTCCCGACCCCGACGAGACGGGCACCATCGTCGGCTCGGGGATGGGCGGGCTCATCTCCATCATGGAGACGTCGGACATGGCCCGTGAAAAGGGCCTCAACCGCGTGTCGCCCTTCTTCATCCCCGCCAGCATCATCAACCTGGCCAGCGGGCAGATCGCCATCCGCACGGGTGCGCGCGGCCCCAGCTACGCGCCCGTGAGCGCGTGCGCCAGCAGCAACCACGCGATCGGCGAGGCGTTCCACGCCATCCAGCGCGGCGACGCCCGGATGATGCTGGCCGGCGGCACGGAAGCGTGCCTCACGCCCATCTCCTACGCGGGCTTCGCGGCCGCCCGCGCGCTCGCCACCACGTACGACTCGCCCGAGACGGCGTCGCGCCCGTTCGACTCGAAGCGGAGCGGATTCGTGCACGGCGAGGGCGGCGGAATCCTGATCCTGGAGGACCTGGAATCCGCCCAGGAGCGCGGCGCACCCATCCTGGCGGAGATCATCGGGTTCGGGATGAGCGCGGACGCGTTCCACATCACCGCGCCGCCGGAAGACGGCGCGGGCGCGGCGCTGGCCATGAAGCGCGGGCTGCGCAGCGCGGGGATCGCGGCGGAGGAAGTGACGTACATCAACGCGCACGGCACCTCCACCCCCGTGGGCGACCTGGCGGAGACGCGGGCCATCCGCTCCGTCTTCGGCGCGCACGCGGACCGGCTGGCCGTCTCGTCCACCAAGTCGATGATCGGGCACGCGCTGGGCGGCAGCGCGAGCATCGAGGCGGGCGTGTGCGCGCTGGCACTGCGCGAGGGCATCATCCCGCCCACCATCAATCTCACCAGTCCCGACCCCGAGTGCGACCTGGACTACGTGCCCAACACGGCGCG
>NZ_DATIND010000011.1 GCF_035474595.1 Longimicrobium sp. | reverse complement strand
CGGCCTCTGGACCGCCTTCATGGCAACCGCCCGGTTTCACCCGGCCCGTCGCGTCTGCCCGCTCCTTCGAGCAAGCCTTTCAATCTAACCCTGACCGGCCCGACCGTCAACCCCTCGGAAGCCTCTTCTTTTGCGACTTCCGCTCTGCCCCGCCGTCGGCTAACTCTCTCAAGTTAAACCACTTACAACCTGCGGTCAAGAGGCGATTCGAACGTTTTTTGCTGCCCCTCGATCGCCCGCCGCCGTTCGGGCGACAGCCCTAAAGGATATCAGCCCGGCAAAGCCCCGTCAACCCCCTCGCGGGGGCCGGTTTCCCTCGGGTTTCCAGCGGGGCGCCAATGATACACCGTCGGTATCGGGAGGTCAACCCCTTGTCGCCCAATCGTCTCGGCCGCATGACGGGGACGAGGACGCGCTCCCGGGAGACGATCCCCGGGAGCGCGGTGTCGGGCGGCTCTCTATAAAGACGTGTGGCTACGACCCGGGCCGGTCCTCTTCGTCGAGCGACTCGGCCAGGCGCACGGCCCAGACGGGAAGCGGGCGTTTGCGGCGCTCGTAGATGCCCTTCATCGCCTCGACCAGCTCCCGGGCAGCGTCGTGCTGCTCGGCCGCGGGGAGGCCGGCCAGCATCTCGAGCGCCAGGATCCCCATGTCGATGGGATCGTCGTGAAGCCCGCCCGGCTCTTCTTGCTTCTGGCGCAGATACCAAACCTTCAGCTTGGGCAGGTTGGAACGGGGCTGCGGCACTTCGCGCACCGCCTCCCACGCCTTGACCATCGTGTCGACCGCGCTCTTGGAGATCCCCACCTCGTCCGCGAGGTCGCGGAGCGACATCCGCCTCCGCCGCTCGGCCAGGAGCGCGGCGATCTGCGCCGCCTGAACACGCTCGCTCAGCGGGTTGGGCGCCTGGGCGTCCGTCTTGTGTCCGTTATGTCCCACGATTCCAGTATTCACGTGAAAGTGTACGCGGGGCGCACCAGCTACGCAAGGTCGTGTGGAGGACGGCAAGTGGACCTAGGGGACGAAGCAAAACGCCCCCGGCCCTGGGGGCCGGGGGCGAAACGTCGGAAGGCGGCGGGCAAGGCGGGGCTACTCCTCGCCCCAGCCGCGGGCGGGGCGGTCGAAGCCGCGCGCGCCGGCCGAGGGGGCGCGGTTGAACCCGCCGCCGCGCGGAGCGCCCGCCCCGCGATAGTCGTCGCGCCCGTAGCCGCCGCGGTCGCCGAAGCCGCCGCCGCGCGAGCCGCCGCCGGCGCCGCCACGGTCGTTGCCGTAGCCGCCGCGATCGTAGCCGCCGCGCCCGTACCCGCCGCCGCGGTCGTCACCGTAGCCGGTGGGACGCGGCCCGGAGAACTCCGGCTGCCGCTCGTCGTCTTCCGCGGGCGCGTCGAGCCGCACCACGTTGTACGCCTTCAGCCCCTTCGGTTCCTGCAGGATCTCGAACTCCACCCGCTCGCCCTCGTTCAGGGTCTTGAACCCGTTGCCGGAGATGCCGCTGTGGTGGACGAACACGTCGGATCCGTCTTCACGCTTGATGAAGCCGAACCCTTTCTCCGACGAGAACCACTTCACCGTCCCTGTGTCGCGTTCCATGTGGGTAACCCTGGTGTGGCTGGAGTGGGGGGAACGAGGGCCTGCTGAAATCGCATGGGGGATATCCGCAGGTTCCGTTCCCCCTACGGTCGCAGCCGGGGGACGGTGAACAAACCTTTTCAGCCGAAGCACGGCGGGCACAATGGCTTGCATCGGGGCGCCCGCGCCAGGTGTTTCCGGGAGCCTTCGCGGGCCGCGCGGAACGTGCCATGACGGGCCCGGGCGGCGGTGCCCCGCGGAGGGCGGCGGGATGCATCGTCCCGGTGCGGGCGGCGCGGCGGTGGCGGAGGGAATCCGTCGCGGGCGCGCTACTTGTGCCGGTAGGTGATGCGGCCGCGGCTGAGGTCGTACGGCGAGATGTCGAGCGTCACCCGGTCGCCCTCGAGGACGCGGATGTTGAACTTCGACATGCGGCCGGCGGCGTACGCCAGCACCTCGTGCCCGTTCTCCAGCTTCACGCGATAGTTGCGGTCGGGGAGCACCTCGGTGACCACCCCGTCCATCTGGAAGGTTTCCTGCTTGGCCATTGGGGATGTTGGAGTGCGTGGATCGGCCCCGGCGCGGAAGGGCTGGTTTCCGCGCCGCGGACCGGCCGCGGGCCCGCCGGCCCGCGCTGGAAATCAGGGAAACGTGGTACGATAACCCGGCGGCGCCCCAAGTTCAACGCCGTTCCGCGCCACACCGTGCGGCGGGATGGGCGCGGGGGCACGCTAGCGCCCGGTGGTGTCGCCCACGGCGGGGGCGTTCACGGTGCCGTCGGCGTTGCGGTGCGTCATGTACCACCAGGCGCCCACGGCGATGGCCGCCACGAGCAGGATGGCCAGGATCATGGGAAGCGGGCTGCGCGGCTTGCGTTCGACGCTGATGTCGGCCACGGTCGTCTCCTCGGGTTCGCGAGCGGGATGGGATGAACATGGACACGGATTCGGCCGCGTGGAGCGGCAATCCCCGCGCCGGTGCAGGAATCGGTAGCACGCGCGGGGCCTCCGCGCCAGATTCACGGCCGCACGGGAACGGATTGGCGGCGAAAATCGAACGGGAACCGGATGATCGGATCGCTCCTCTTCGGGCTGGCGGCGGTGACGGCGGGGTTCTTCGTGCTGCTGGCGGGGGACCTGGTCGCGGGCGTGCGGCAACTGGTGCGCCTGCGCGACGTTTTGCCGCTCGGCGACGGGGAGATGCCATCGGTCACCATCATCGCCCCGGCGCGGAACGAGGAGCGCGGGATCGAGGCGGCGCTGCGGTCGCTGCTGCGGATGGACGTGCCGCGGCTGGAGGTGATCGTGGTCGAGGACCGGTCCGACGACGGCACGGGCGCCATCCTCGACCGCATGGCGGCGGGGGAGCCGCGGCTGAAGGTGGTGCACGTGACCGAGCTGCCGGCCGGGTGGCTGGGGAAGAACCACGCGCTGGAGCTGGGCGCCGCGCGGGCCACGGGCGAGCTGCTGCTGTTCACCGACGCGGACGTGGTGATGGCGCCCGACACGCTCCGCCGCGCGGCCGCGCACCTTGTCCGCGGCGGGTTCGACCACGTGGCCGCGGGGCCGCACGTGGACATGCCGGGGTGGCTGCTGCGGACCTTCGGCGTGTTCTTCGGGATCATGTTCGTGGTCTTCACCCGGCCGTGGAAGGTGAAGGACCCGCGCTCGCGGCACCACGCCGGCGTGGGCGCGTTCAACCTGGTGCGCGCGGAGGCGTACCGGCGCATCGGCGGGCACCGGCCCATCGCCATGCGGCCGGACGACGACGTGAAGCTGGGGAAGCTGGTGAAGAAGCACGGGCTGCGCTCCGACTTCGCCAGCGCGGCGGACCACGTTCGCGTGGAGTGGTACCACACCGTCGGCGAGGCGGTGCGCGGGCTGCGCAAGAACGGCTTCGCGGGGGTGGACTACCGGCTGTCGCTGATCCTGCTCGCCACCGTTACCCAGCTCCTCTTCTTCATCTGGCCGTTCATCGCCGTCTTCGTGACGCACGGCGTGACGCGGACGCTCTACGGCGTGGCCGTCGCCATCGTCCTCTGCCTCTTCGCCGGCGCGGCGCGGGAGCAGCGGGTGCCGATGCTGTACGGCCTGGCGGTGCCGCTGGCCAGCATCCTCTTCATCGTGGTGATCTGGAACGCCACGCTGTACGCGCTGATGCACCGCGGCATCGAGTGGCGCGGCACGCACTACCCGCTCGACGAGCTGAGGGCGAACCGGGTTTAGGGGACAGGGGACGAGGGGAGATGATGGGGGATGGGGGCGGCGCGGCAAGGCCGGAAGGGCGAATGAATTCGCGGCAACAACTGCCCGAAGTCCGCCTTCGCGGACTGCTGTCCGGCGCCCCGCCGATCGGGAAGCTCTCGCTCATGCCTGGCAAGATCCCTCGCCTCGCGCCGGCGGCGGGACAGGGGGTCACAGTGGGCCGAAGGGAGGGCCGGTGTGACGCGCGGGGATCATCATCTCCATCCCCAGAACGCACTTCCGCACTCACGCACTTCCGCACTCGTGAACTGCGTGCGGGTTGACACAAGGCCGTGCCGGGGCTAGGTTTGCGCTTGATTTTCGCACATCGGGTCGGCCCCGGCGCACGGGACCGCGCGAGAGGATCAGGGCTTTCGGGGCCCGATCCTCTTTTCTGTTATCCGCGCGCCACCGTCGTTGCGTTCCCGTGACGCGCCGTGCATCTTCACCGCCGTTCATGGGAAGAACCGCACTGATCACCGGCGCCACCGGCTTCGTGGGCGGGCACCTGGCCGAGCTTCTGGCGGCGCAGGGCTGGCGCGTTCGCGCGCTGGTGCGCCCCTCGAGCGACACCACCCGGCTGCGCGCCCTGGGCGCCGAGCTGGCCGCGGGCTCGCTGGACGACGTGGACGCGCTGACGGCCGCCGCGGACGGCGCCGACACCGTGTTCCACCTGGCCGCGCTCACCACCGCGCCCGACGAGGCCACGTTCCACCGCGCCAACGCCGAGGGCACGCGCAACGTGGCGCGCGCGGCGCTGCGCGGGGGCACGCGGCCGCGACGGCTGGTGTACCTGAGCTCCTACGCCGCCTGCGGGCCGGCGACCGGCGGGCGCCCGCGGCGCGTGGCCGAAACACCCGCGCCGCTCACCGCGTACGGCCGCACCAAGCTGCAAGGCGAGGCGGCCGCGCGCGAGGTGGAGCCCGCGGGGGTGGAGCTGGTGACGCTGCGCGCGCCGGCGGTGTACGGCCCCGGCGACCGCGCCTTCCTTCCCGTCTTCCGCCTGGCGAAGCGCGGGGTGGCGCCGGTTCCCACCGGCCCCGCGCGGCACGTGCACCTGATCTACGTGCACGACCTGGTGACCGCGCTGGCCAATGCGGCCGACGCGCGGCCGGGAACGTGGGCGGTGGCCGAGCCGGTGGCGCACCCGTACGCCGAGCTGGTGGCGGCCATCGGCCGCTCGCTGGGGAAGAACCCGGTGCGCCTGCCCGTTCCCGCGGGGCTCCTGCGCGCGGCCGGCGCGCTGGCCGAGCGCTTCGGCGGCATGGTGGGAGGGACGGGCGTGTTCAGCCGCGAGAAGGCCGACGAGATGCTGGCCGAGGCGTGGGTGTGCGACCTGGAGGGGTCGGAGGCGCTGCTGCCGCGGGCGACGCCGCTCGCGGAGGGCCTGGCCGAAACGGCCCGGTGGTACCGAACTCAGGGATGGCTTTGATGTCGATTGTCGAGCAGCAGACGGCACGGAAGGCCGGCGACATCTTCGCGAAGTGCGGCCGCTACACGGCCGCGCGCGAGATGATCGACCGCGGCCTTTATCCATACTTTCAGCCGATCGAGAGCTCGGAGGACACCGAGGTGGTGATCCGCGGGCAGCGGCTGATCATGGTGGGCTCCAACAACTACCTGGGGCTCACGCACCACCCGTACGTGCTGGAGCGGGCGCACGAGGCGCTGTACCGCTACGGCAGCGGGTGCACCGGCAGCCGCTTCCTGAACGGCACGCTGGACCTGCACGAGGAGCTGGAGCGCCGCCTGGCCGCGCTCATGGGCGCCGAATCGGCGCTCGTGTTCAGCACCGGCTACCAGACCAACCTGGGCGTGATCAGCGCGCTGGTGACGCGCGGCTCGGTGGTGATCCACGACCGGCTGAACCACGCCAGCCTGCTGGACGGCGCGCAGCTGGCCAGCGGCGAGCTGGTGCGCTACGCCCACAACGACATGGCGGCGCTGCGCCGCGCGCTGGAGCGCAACGCCGACGCGGGGGGGATCCTGATCTCCACCGACGGCGTGTTCAGCATGGAAGGCAACATCGTCGATCTTCCCACCGTGCTGGACCTGGCCGACGAGTTCGGCGCGCGCGTGCTGGTGGACGACGCGCACTCCGTCGGCGTGCTGGGCGAGCACGGCGGCGGCACCGGCGAGCACTACGGCGTGCAGGACCGCGTCGACCTGACCATGGCGACGTTCTCCAAGAGCTTCGCCAGCATCGGCGGCGCAGTGGCGGGGCCCGAGGAGGTGATCCACTTCCTGAAGCACCACGCCCGCTCGCTCATCTTCAGCGCCAGCATGCCGCCCTCGGCGGTGGCCACCGTGCTGGCATGCCTGGACATCATGGAGCGCGAGCCGGAGCGGCGCCGCACGCTGTGGGCGAACGCGGAGTATCTGCGCGAGGGGCTGCGGGCGCTGGGCTTCGACGTGGGCGTGAGCGAGACGCCCATCATCCCCGTGACCACGGGCGACATCGAGCACACCTTCGTGTTCTGGCGCCAGCTCTTCGACGCCGGCGTGTTCACCAACCCCGTGCTGCCGCCCGCCGTGCCCGAGAGCGCGTGCCGCCTGCGCACCTCGGTGATGGCCACCCACACCACCAGCCAGCTGGACAGGGTCCTCGATGCCTTCGCCCGCGTCGGCCGCCAGCTCGGCGTCCGCTAGCGCCCGCACCTCGGCCCCGGCCATCCGCGAGATCGGCCGGGGCGAGTCGCTCAAGCCGTTCATCGACCTTTCCTGGACCCTGAACGCGGCCGACCCCAACTGGGTGCCGCCGCTGCGCATGGTCTTCAACGCGCTGATGGACCGGGACAAGCACCCGTTCTACCAGCATGCCGACGTGGCCTTCTTCGTGGCCGAGCGCGACGGGAAGATGGTGGGCCGCATCGCCGCCATCGCCAATCACCGCGCCAACGAGTTCCACGGCGATACCACCGGGTACTTCGGCCTCTTCGAATCGGTCGACGACTCGGCGGTGTCCGGCGCGCTGCTGGACCGCGCGGGCCAGTGGCTGAAGGCGAAGGGGCTGACCTCCATGCAGGGGCCGTTCAACCTCTCCACCAACGACGAGCTGTACTCGGGGGGCGTGCTGATCGACGGCTTCGACACGCCGCCGGCCTTCATGCTGGGGCACAACCCGCGGTACTACGGTCGGCTGATGGAGGCCGCGGGGATGGAGAAGGCCAAGGACCTGGTGGCCTACTGGCTCCCGCACAACGACCCGCCGAAGCGGCTGATCGACGGGATCGACCGGGTGGCGAGGCGCGAGGGATGGCGCATCCGCACGGTGAACATGAAGGACTTCAAGGCCGAGGTGGCCCGGGTGATGGAGGTGTACAACTCGGCCTGGGAGCGCAACTGGGGCTTCATCCCCATGACCGACGCCGAGTTCGAGAGCATGGCGAAGGAGTTCCGCCCGGTGGTGGACCCCCACCTGGTGCTGATCGCCGAGACGCTCGAGGGCGAGCCGCTGGGGTTCCTGCTGGCGCTGCCGGACCTGAACCGCGCGATCAAGCCGCTCCGCAACGGCCGCCTCTTCCCCTTCGGCGTCTTCAGGTTCCTGTGGGCCAAGCGGAAGATCCGCACGGCGCGGGTGCTGACGCTGGGGATGAAGCCGGGCCACCAGCGCTCGGGGATCGGCGCGGCGCTGTACCTGAAGGTGTTCCAGATGGGCGCGCGGCACGGGTACGACAACGCCGACGCCTCGTGGATCCTGGAGGACAACGGCCCCATGCGCCACGCGCTGGAGAAGGTGGGCGCGTACGTCTACAAGACCTACCGCGTCTACGAGCGCGCGGTCTGACCGCCGCTTAGGGACGGACGTGAGAAGACCGGCTTTCCGCGAGGGGGAGCCGGTCTTTCGTTTGGTCCGCCGCCCGCATCCCGTGCTCTGCTGCTGGACAGCGTGTCCCGTGGCGCGCCATGGAGCCGCTGCGGCGTAGAGATGGCCGGTTGGCCGCGCAGCCTTGTCCGGAGCGGGCGATCAGCCGTTCAGGACGGCGGAGATGGAGATTGACGGCGGGGCATGGCGTTCGCGATTCTCCGGGCGTGACACCCACCACGGGAGACGAGCCTCGATGCGCATCACCCCCCTCCTGATCGCGGCCGCCGCGCTGGCGCTTTCGGCGCCGGCCGCGGGGCAGGAGCTTCAGCCCGGCACCCGTGTGCGCGTGTCGGCGCCCATCATCCGCGCCAGCTCGCGCTTCACGGGAAACGTGGTCAGGGAGGAGAACGGCCGTCTGCTGCTGCGGCTGGACCCCAGCGTCCGGCAGGACACGCGGCTGGACACCATCTCCATCCCGCGCGAGTTGATCCGCCGCGTGGAGGTGAGCCTGGGGCCGGGCGGGCGCTCGCGCGGGCCCGCGGCGCGCACGGGCGCCATCGCGGGGCTGGTGGCCGGCGCCATCGTGGGCCTGATTGCCGGCAGCGGCAGCTCGGCCGACCGCCCCGCGCGCAATCCGTGGATGACGGCGCTGTGGACGGCCCCGCTCCTGGGCGCCGCCGGAGCCGGCACCGGCGCCCTCATCGGCCAAGGCGAGCGCGAGCGCTGGCAGACCGCGCCGGGCGGGAGGACAGAGCATTAGAACGCTGGACTGTGGATTGATCTGGCGGGGGTGATCAACGAATACCACATTAAGCAGCTAACTCCTCGTTTCTGAAACTTCGAACACAGTTTCCTTGTCAGCCATGACTGACCGCGTTCTGCCACATCCAAACGGACCCGAGCTGAAGGAGGTACTACGAGGCAGGGAGCTTCAGGTTATTTACTCCTTTCTCTACGTTCGGCGTGACGATCCCCCGACTATGGCGGAAATCAGGCGACATGTAGAAACCACCATAGGAAAACCACACGAACAGACCGACCGGCGAGTCAGAGATTTACGAAAGACTTTTTCAGTTCTCGCCGAGCGCGTCAAAGGCCACGCTCATGAGCACCGCTACCGGCTTGTAGGATGGGCGGACAAACGGCGAGGCAACCGGAGCAATCTAAGCCATCGAGTTGAAGCTGAGGTATTCGAAACCTACGGGTACCGTTGCGCGATGTGTGGGCGGAATCCTAAAGAAGACGGAATCAAGTTGGTTATTGATCACAAAATACCCGTTGCTTGGGGCGGCACAGACGATATCGAGAATCTCCAGGTTTTGTGTGAGGATCACAACCATGGGAAGCAGGCCCATTATGCCTCGTTCGACGAGTTCGGGGACGTAATACGAGCTGTACTCAATTTCACTGAGCCCCACCTTCGAATTGGAGAGCTGCTAAAGTTGTTAAAAGATAAGCCTGTACCCGTATCTCTCATTCAGCTTATCGCGCGCGAAGAAAACCGAGGGGATCCGACAAGGCGTCTTCGAGAGCTGCGTGCTCTTGGGTGGCGCATCAGCGTCATGAAACGAAAGGAAGGCCTACGAACAAACTCATACTACACACTTGAGCATTGTGAGCCCTGGCCTGAAGGAGGACCCCGGGCGGCAATATCTCGCATCGAAAATGACAGGAAGCGAAGAAAACGGTCGCGACTGGGCCCCCTCGAACTTGATCTGTAAGCGGTTCAAGATATGTCGACATTGTTAATCCGAACGGCCTTAGCCACAATATCGGCAGCACCGTTTACATTGCGCTTCACGTCGCTTTCCCAGAGCCTAATAACGGTCCAACCCATCGTTCGAAGCTTCGCTGTTACCTCGTCATCTCGTTTCATGTTTCGTGCAAATTTCTCTTTCCAATATCCGATGTTGACGCCCTTCATTCTTTGCTCTACTGCCTCCATTCCTTGCTCCCGAAGCAACCGCCCGTGCCAGTAGTCTCCATCAACGAAAACGACGACCTTAGATCGTGGAAAGACGATGTCAGGCCGCCCTGGAAGCCCAGGAGCATACTTCCGGTAGCGAAGTCCCATCCGATGTAACGTCTTCGCGAGCGCTTGCTCCGTCTTGTTTCCGCTGGATCGTATCGCCGCCATATTACGGCGGATTTCTTCAGGCGCCTTAGGCCGGTGACTCACTTCTCTTTCCTTCACTTGCTGCTGAACCGCGTCGCGCTCGTCGCACTTCGGCCGAGCCTCGAAAGTTACCCTACGGAAGCAAAAAGGTCTGGCACGTCAGGTACCAGCACGGGAGTATTGCCGAGCAATGCGGCTCGGATAGCTGCTCCGACGGCAGCCGCGACAGGAGGAGGAAACGCATTTCCGACTTGGCGGTAAGCCGCGGTCTTGCGCCCAATGAACTCCCAGCTATCTGGAAACCCTTGAAGCCGCGCGGCCATCTCTACAGTGAGCTTCGGAAGCCCGTCGCACGGGAATTCACACGCTGGCGGCAAGTCGGCAACTCCGTGTCCATCCACGCCCAACTCGCGCCAAGCAAGTTTTGCGCGCGTCGGCCCCAAGTCGGGGCCTCCGTGCTTTTTTGACCCACCAACGAGCGTCGGGGCAATTGAATTCGCCTTAGCCGCCCAATGGGCCGCCCCAGGCCAGCCTCTTGAACCCATTAGCTCCCGTAGGGCCTCACCGACAGTTGGAGGCGTTTCAATGGGGCGCGGCCACCTAAACCGAGCAGCCGCATCACCTCGCAACGCGACGAGGATGAACCGGGGCCGCAACTGGGGCACGCTGTAATTGCATGCGTTCAGTACCTGCCATTGAGCATCATATCCCAAGTTACGCAGCCGCGAAAGGATGTCCTCCCGGTATCGCTTAAACCGCGCAGTGGACAAGCCCCGCACGTTCTCAAGCATCACGGCCCGTGGCCTGGCCTCCTCCACAAGACGAAGAGCGGCCGGAAAGAGGTCCCGCTCGTCCCCTGGCCCGAGTTGTTTTCCCGCGATTGAGAAAGGGGGACACGGAACCCCGCCCGCAAGAAGGTCAATCTCGCGATATTCACGGGCGTGGAAATCGCGAACGTCCATTTTTACAACGTTCCACTCCGGACGATTCCGCTGCAAGGTGGCACAAGCAGCATCGTCAATCTCGATGGTGATCTCGTGCCGAAACCCCGCCCGCTCCAAACCAAGTGCTTGGCCACCTGCACCAGCGCAGATTTCGATAGAGCTCAGCGGGGAATCTTCCATGGGACCCTCATGTGGAAGTGTCTATATCATCCGGAGAACGCCCGAGAAGGCTGTACTAAGTTAACGGAAGTTGCCATAGCGCGCCACAGGATGTTCTCCGGAGTAGAAGCAAGGGCATTACGGGGGCACTGTCCAGTTATCTTCCTTCCATTCCCCACGGGTGGGGAATACAGTCCTTACGGCTCCTCGTCGAGGTAGCGCTTGACAACCCGCCCCCGCGTACCCAATCTCAATCCTCGCAAATGTTTCCGCGCGCGGCGGTTCCCCACCGCGAAACCGTGGCGGAAGCACCCCGTATGGTTCCCCAGCCCGCGACTTCCGTCCGCCGGGCATCTTCCCTCAACGCCCCGCCAACCTCACGAGGTCAGCATGCAGTTCAATTCTCCGCGCCTCCGCCGCAGCCTGGGCCTGGGCCTGATCGCCCTGGGCATCTCCGCGTGCGGCTTCAAGGACAAGATCGCCCACGGCGGCACCGACGGCGGCGCCGCCCCCGAAGACGTGGACCAGAAGAGCGAGGCCACCGTCACCGAGGCCGAGCTCGCCGCCTTCAAGGCGCCCGCCGACAGCTCGCTCACCCCCGAGCAGATCGACCACTACCTGCGCACCAGCCTCACGCAGTTCGACGTGATCCGCGCCGAGGCGCCCCGGCTGCACCAGCAGGTGGCCGACATGGAGAAGCGCGGCAAGGACGGCGGCGTGCTGTCGGGGCTGCGCAACGTGGCCGAGGGCATGGGCGCCATGGCGCACTGGGGCGACCTGATCGGCGGCAGCTACGTGCGCTCGGCGCGCACGCTGCACTACAACCCGGCCGAGATGGAGTACGTGCGCGAGCGGATGGTGGCCATCAGCGGCCACCTGATGATGAAGCCGGCGCAGAGCATGGGCGCCAGCTTCCGCCAGCAGGCCGAGGCCATGAAGGGCCAGCCCGGCGTCACGCAGCAGCAGATCGACGAGATGCTGAAGCAGGCCGACGAGATGGACGCCAACATGAAGCCGTCGCCGGCGCTGCAGCAGAACCTGAACGCGCTGAAGCAGGCGCGCCCCAACGTGACCGACGCCATGTGGACGCAGATCGGCTTCGCCACCGGCGGAATGGGGCTGGTGGCGCTCAGCAACCTGGGCGACCCGGCCGACACCGCGTCCACGCGCAAGCTGAACGAGTTCCGCACCCTGTACACCGACGCGCTGAACAACCGCGTCTCGCGCGGCCTCGAGGACAAGCCCGCCGGCAGCAACTGATCTTCACGATCCGGCGCTGACCGGCGTCGGCGGACGGGCGGCCCTCCTCGCGGGGGGCCGCCCGTTGTTCATGGTGCGAAAGTGCGAAAGTGCGTGAGTGCGTCGGGTCCGCGCGAATCCAACGCACTCCCGCACTCCCGCACTCCCGCACTTCCGCACTTCCGCACTCACGCACTTCTTTTCCTTGGGCGTGTTTGGCGCCGAGGCGCCAAACCGGGCTGCGCGCGCGGTAGGCAACGATACGACTGTTGCCAACCGCGCCGGGCCCCCGGCGGATTCCTCGCTTTCCCGCGCCGCCGCTCGCCCCGGCATCCCCGCGGCCGCCCCGCCGGGTTCCCGGCCCTTCGGGCGCGCATCCCTCACGCAGATGCGTCTCCCCGGCCTCGCGCCGCCCTCACCGCGCGCCGGAGGGCGCAATGCCGCCGAGGCATCCCGATGTCATCCCCCAGGCAGTCTCCCACTCGCTAAAATTTCTCCCGCCGCCGCACCCTCCACAAATCCCCTCTGATTTCAACGTTTTTTCCCTCTCCAGCACGAACTGCTCCAATACGGGCGGTCATCTCGATACGCGCATCTTCTTTCCGCACGAATTCATCCGGTTTTTTTGCGCGGTATACATCGTAAAAACGTCTACTTGTCTGCATCCTTCCACTGACGCACGATCGGGCTACGTCCGCGTGAAGTAGCTGCACTGCCTCAACATCCATCTCTTCACCGATCTCCCCAACAGCCGTTCACTTGCGAGTCTACTTCGTAAAATTGCGCGGGGAGCACGCGCTTGTTAACGTTTCTTTTTAGCCTTGCCATGCGCCCTCAGACCATGCATCCGGAGACTTCTGGTGACGGAGGAACGAACCCAACGACGAAGCCGGCGCATCTCGCGCCTGTGGGTGGTGCCGCCCGGGCTCACCGCCAGCGACGAGCCCTTCGAGGGCTACCGCGTGCTCGAGGAAGCCGGCGCGGGGCTGGGCGTCCCGCTCTGGCAGTTCCTGCGCGACGTGGACCTGTGGTCCACCACCCCGCCCGAGGCGCGCGGCCGCCTGTTCAGCGCCGGGATGGTGCGGCGCCGGCGCGCGCTCCTGGCGCAGCTCGGCGTCCGCCGCGAGCTGCGCCTGCCGCTGGAGACCATCGGCCAGGCGCTGGAGGGGCGCACGCACGGCGCCGGCGCGCAGATCACCCGCGCCTGCGAGACGCTCAGCCGCTGGGCCGGCGACCACGCGATGCCGCGCACCGCGCTGGCCTTCGCGCAGAGCGCCTCGCTGGCCACGCCCGAGCAGCCCGGGCCCGCGTACATGGTGGGGCTGCTGGCGCGCCGCAACGCCGAGTATCGCCGCGCGGAAACGTGGTTCCGCCGCGCGCTGGGGCTGGCGCGCCGCTCGGGAGACTGGCGGCACTACGGGCTGGCGTGCCTGGGGGTGGGCAACCTCTACCGCCAGCGCGGCGATTATCCCACCGCGCGTGCCTGGTACGGACGCGCGCTGCGCGTGGCCCGCCGCCACGCGCTGTGGGACGTGCGCCCGCTGGCGCTGCACGACCTGTTCTGCGTTTCCATGAATGGGGAGAACGGCGACACCGCCGAGGAGTGGGCCCAGCGTGCCTTCAAGGCGTACGGGCCGCGCCACCCGCGCCTGGTGGCGCTGGCGCACGACGTCGCCCGCTTCTGGCTGGACCGCAGGCGCTTCCGCCCGGCGCTGCAGGTGTTCCGCGCCGTGCTCCCGCACGTGAGCCGCATCGCCGAGCGCCGCATCGTGGTGGCGAACATGGCGGCCGCGGCGGCCGGGATGGGCGACCGGCTGGCCTTCGCGGCCATGTGGGGCGAGACGTGGCGGCTGGTGGACGAGTACGAGGACACCGAGGGGGTGCCCGAGGCGCTGGTGGGGATCGCCGCGGGGGCGGCCGCGCTGGGCGACCCGGACCGCGCGCAGCTGGCGGCCGGGCACGCGGCCACCGTGGCCCGCAAGCGCGACGAGCCGGAGCCGCGCCTGGCCGCCGAGCGCATCATCGAGGCCGCGCGCAGCGTGCGCGTGCGGGCCCGGGTGCCGCCCCCGCCCCCCGCGGAGGACGACGCGGAGGCGACCCCCGAGGCGCTGTTCGCCACCGAGCTGGCCGAGGCGCTGACGCTGGGCGTCGACCCCGACCCCGGCGAGCCGGTGGCGGACTAGCGCGGACCCCGCGTCAGGCGCCGGAGCCCAGCGTCCCGTTGCCGATGCGCGTGGCGGTGTCGCCCTGGGCGGTGGAAGTGCCCGTCCCGCCCGGCGCAAAGTTCCCTGAGCCGTACGTAGAGCCGCCGTCGGCACGCGGCGCCGAGGGGCGGTCGGGGGCGGTGATGGACGAGGAACGGCCGCACGCGGCGGCGGTGAGAAGGACGATTCCGGCCAGGATGTAGCGGGTGGTTCGCATCGGGGCTCCTTGCGGTGAACGATGGATGGACGCGGCGAGAACCATCTCCGCGTGCCCCTCAACGTAAGCCGCCGCGTTTACCACATACACCACTGAGCCGCCGGAACGCGCTCTGTTTCCGCCATACGTTCGCCTCGATCGCCGGCGAGGACCGGTTTCAGGTCCTCGATGGACAAAGAAGCCGTAAGCGCGCCGGCTTCCAGACGCGGACGGAGAGGCGCCGCTCCCGGCACCTCCCCGTCCGCCGGCCGCCAGCGGATGCTCAGCGGTGCGAGCGGGCCGCGCGCAGGCGGGTGGCGACCGAGGCACGGCTGGCGGAGGGGACGCGCGACGGGCTCACCAGCGGCACGTCGAAGGCGCCGTTGGTGACGGTGATGGTGGCGTCGCCGAAGAACTCCGTGGCCGTGCCGCTGAAGGTGCCGCGGATGCGGCCGCCGGAGACCGCGGTCACGCTCAGCGTGCCGCTGTCGAACAGGTAGAAGTCGGACTCGTCCTCGCTGGCGTCGGGATCGGTGTCGAAGGCGATCCCGGCGAAGGGGCAGTCGTCGGCAACGCAGCCGGCGTCCAGGCTCAGCACGGTGGGCCCGGTCACGTTCGCCAGGTCGAACAGCACCATGTCGCCGGTGCTGGAGGTCACCGGCCGGTAGGAAAGGATGCTGACGAACGTCTGCCCCTGCAGCGTGCCTTTCGCGCCGACGGCGAACGGCTGCTTCGCGAAGGTGGTGTCGCTGGTGCGGACGATGGCGCCGGTGGCGCTGTACGAGCCGCTGCGCGCGCCCGTGTAGGTGAACGACAGCGATCCGGGGTCCACGCTGCTCCCCGTGCTGTCGCCGCAGGCGGCCAGGGAGATGGTGGCGGCGAGGAGAGCGGCGGCGATTCCGGTATTTTTCATGGGAGGGCTCGATCGTGGTGAGGTGTGCGCTGCCGCGGGGGAGAGTTCGCCCCGCGCGGCCGGCGGAGAACGAAGATATCGCGCCACCCCGCTTGCGAAAACATCTGATTCCGTTTGATTATTCCAACGCGAATGCATCGCAACGAGTTGCGCCTTCCCGCCCGCCCCCGCTCCCGGTCCCATCACCTCCACGCCGCGACGCACGCGGGGGACAACCACCCGCCCGCGCGGGAGGACGGCGCCGCCGGGCGAGTCTCGGCGGAACAGGCGCGGACGCGCCGCCGGCAGGGCATCGCTCCACCCCGCGCGCCCCCGTCTCCACCGCCATCCGCGGACCGCCGGCGGCGAGGTCGCGGACACAAACAGTTGGCGTCTTCATCCCCGTTGACTTCCGCGGGGCCGGGCCTGACATTCCGGGCGTTGGCCCACCCCCGCCGGACCCCGAATCCCGCAGCCGAATGAAGCGCACCGCCCCCACGCACGCTCCCGCGCGCCCGCATCCGCGCATGCGCGCCCGGAGGTCGTGGTGAGCATGGTGGCGCCCGCCGCGCACGTGGACGCGCCGCACGGGGCCGCCGCCGCCGAGCGCGAGCTGCGCCTGGCTGTGGCCGCCGACGTCTTCGAGCGGCTGGCCGCGGGGTTCGTGGACGGCCGCCGCCGCCGCGGGACCGCGCAGGAGACCGACGCGTCGCTGGCCGAGGTGTTCGCCGGCACGCTGCTCCTCCTCTCCCGCGTCCTCTTCCTGCTGAGCGCCGAGTCGCGCGGGCTGCTGCCGGCGGACGGGCCGTACGCGCGCCACGGCATCGGCCGCATCCGCGAGCGGGTGGCGGAGCTGCGCGCGCCGGGCGAGCGATTGAATCCCCAGTCCGCCGACCTGTGGCGCGAGCTGGCCGCGGTGTTCGACCTCGTCGCCCGCGGCAGCGCCTCCGTCGGCCTCCCCGCGTACGGCGGCATCTTCGCGGCCGGGACGCCGGCCGGGCGCTTCCTGCGCGACCACTCCGTCTCCGACTTCTTCCTGGTCCCCGCGCTCGACAAGCTCTCGCGCGACGCGGAGGGGGGATTCTACGACTTCGCCCCGCTGGGCCCCGACGACGTGGCCGGGGTGCTGGACGGCGTGCACGGCCTCCGCCTGGCGGCCGACGAGCGCGGCAAGCCGGTCCTCGTCGACCCGCGCGGCGAGCGGAAGGCGTCGCCGCACGGCGCGCTCCCGCGGTGGATCGTGGAGTACGTGGTGGCCGAGGCGGTCGGCCCCGCGCTGGCCGAGCGCGAGGCCGCGTACCGCGCCGCGGTGCACGAGGCCGCCGCCCGCCGCGAGCGCCTGCACGAGGCGCCGCCCGAGTCCGCCGCGCGGCTGGCGCGCGAGGCCGCCGCGCTGGAAGACCGCGCCGCCGACGCCCTCCTCTCGCTCCGGGTCGCCGACCCGGCGATGGGGAGCGGGCGCTTCCTGGTGCACGCCGCCGACCTCGCCGCCCGCCGCCTGGGCGAGCTGCTGCGCGAGATGCCGCGCGGGCCGCTCTCCGCGCGCGTGGCCGAGGTCCGCGCGGGGATCGCCGCCGGGGTGCGCGCACAGGGGCTGGAGCCGGATCCCGCCCGGCTGGGCGACGACGCGCTGCTGCGCCGCATCGTGGTCCGCCGCTGCCTCTTCGGCGTGGACGTGGACCCCGCCGCGGTCGAGGCGGCGCGGCTGGCGCTCTCGCTGGCCGGCTTCGTCCCCGGCGCCCCGCTCCCGCGCCTGGACCACCACCTGAAGTGCGGGAACGCGCTGGCCGGCGCGCGCGTGGCCGAGCTGCAGCGGGCGATGGAGGAGAACCCGCAGGGGCAGTTCGACGCGTTCGGCGGCCCCTTCCGCGGCCTCCTGCGCGCCGCCGCCGCCATCCGCGAGGTGGCCGCGTCCGCCGACGCCAGCCCCGCCGAGGCGGCCGAGGGCGCGCGCCGGCACGAGGAGCTCGAGGGCGCGCTGGCGCCCTACAAGCGGCTGCTGGACGTGTGGATGAGCCGGGGCTTCGGCAACCGGCTGGCCGAGGAGATGGCCAGCCTCCACGCCGACGAGGTGGTGGAGGCGGCGCGCGGGGGGCGCGGGCAGCTGGGGCGCGCGCACGCCGAGGCGCTGGAGCGCGCGGCGGGGCTGGCGCGCGAGCACCGCTTCTTCCACTGGGACCTGGAGTTCCCCGAGGCCTTCGTGGACGCCGAGACGGCCACGTGGAGCGAGGACCCCGGCTTCGACGCGGTGATCGGCCGCCCGCCCGCCTCGCGCGGCGAGCACGGCGCCGCGCTCCGCCCGCACCTGGCGCACGCCTTCGCCGAGGTGTACGACGCCTCGGCGGACCTGCACGCCTACTTCTGGCAGATGGCGATGACCGTGCTCCGCCGGGGCGGCCGCGTGGCCTTCGCCGCGGCGGAGCGGTGGATGCGCTCCGGCCCGGCCGAGGGGCTGCGGCGCTTCCTGGCCCAGCGCGCGGAGATGGAGCGGCTGGTGGATTTCCGCGCCGCGGCCGCGCGGGTGGAGCCCGACGCCGCCTGCGTGGTCGTGGCCCGCCGCCCCGGCCCGGACGGCCGCGCCACCGCGGGCGAGACGCAGGTCACCGTCCTTCCCGCCGGCGCGGGCGCGGAGCCGCGGCTGGCCGCGTACGCCGCGGCGCATTCGTACGCCGTGCCGCGCGGGCGCTTCGGCGGGGCGCCGTGGAGCCTGGAGCGCCCCGAGGTGCAGCGGCTCATCGACCGCATCACCGCCGCGGGCGTTCCCCTGGCCGACTACATGGGCGCGGCGCCGGCGGGGGGAATCCGCACCGGGCTGAACGACGCGTTCGTGGTCGACGCCGAGACCCGCGACCGCATCGTCCACGCGCACGCGGGCGCCGCGCACCTGGTGCGCCCGCTGGTCCGCGCGGGCGAGATCGAGCGCTGGGCGGCGGACTGGCGCGGCGCGTGGCTCATCGCCATCCCCAGCTCCGAGGAGCACGCGTGGCCCTGGACGGGCGCGGGGGAGAGCGATGCCGAGCACCTCTTCGCCCGCTCCTTCCCCACCCTGCACGCCTACCTGAAGCCGTGGGAAGAGCGGCTGCGCGCCCGCCACGACCAGGGGCGCTACTGGTGGGAGCTGCGCCCGCGGACCGAGCGCGAGCACGCCGGGCCGAAGATCGTGCACGCCGACAGCGCCGCGCACCCGCAGTTCGCCTACGCCGCGGCCGAGGTCTGCGTCCTCGCCAACGCCTGCGTCTGGCCCGCGGCCGATCCGTATCTCCTGGCCGTGGCCAACTCGCCGGTGGCGTGGACCTGGCTCTGGCGCAGCGCCCTGCACGGCCGCGACGACGTCCTCCGCCTCACCCCGTCGGCCGTCGAGGCGCTCCCCGTCGCCCTCCCCACCCCGGAGCTGAAGGGGGAGATCGACGGCGGGGTGGAGCGCATCGTGGAGCTCACCACCGAGCGGCGGGGGATGACGGAGGAGATGATGGCGTGGCTGCGCTCGGAGTACCACATCGCCCCGCCCGAC
Source organism: Longimicrobium sp. (assembly GCF_035474595.1). Taxonomy (NCBI): domain Bacteria; kingdom Pseudomonadati; phylum Gemmatimonadota; class Longimicrobiia; order Longimicrobiales; family Longimicrobiaceae; genus Longimicrobium; species Longimicrobium sp. Next base: position 52,550 of record NZ_DATIND010000011.1, on the reverse strand, counting down.
GCGGCGCTGGCGGCCTTCGCCGACCTGAACGCCACCGCCTTCGTGGACGCCGTCCGCCGCCACCGCGTGGCGCACGCCGAGCCGCTGGCGCCGCGCGAGGTGGGGATGCTGCGCAACGCGCACGCCGAGTACGCGCCGCGGCTCACCTCGGTGCAGGCCAAGGCCGCCGGTCTGGAGCGCCGCATCTCGCAGCTGGTGGTGCGCGCCTACGGGCTGTCGCCCGACGAGGTGGAGCTGATGTGGTCCACCGCGCCGCCGCGGATGCCCGGAAGCCGGTGAACGGACGCGCGCGGAAGCGCCGCGTCAGGCTCCCGGACAGACGTTCGTTCACGAAAGACGAGGCAGGCAGCGCGGGCTCCCGGTAACAGACTCTGGTCATGGCGCCGCAACCGACATACTTTATGGCCGCAAACGCGGTCCATCCCGTCGCCGCGCGGGCTTCAGCGCCCGCGCCCCGCCAACGGAGCCCGATGAAGGCACTCCAGCCGAACGGACGCGTCGTGCGTCCGCGCGCCTCCTGCGCCGCTCCGCCGCCCCCGCACGCCGACGACGCCGCCGAGGGGGCGGACCTGCTGGACGAGATCGCCGGGCCGGTGGGCGTGCTCCTGTGGAGCGCGCTGCGCGACTTCATGCTCTGGGCGGACACGCCGGCGGAACGGCGGGCCGGCCTGTTCGGCCCCCATGCGGGCGAGGTGCGGCGCCGCGAGCTGGCCGCGGCCGCGCCGGAGCAGGAGCTCTGGGCGCCGCTGCTGACGCTGGCCCAGATGACCGACGACGCCGCGCATGCCGACCCCACCCGGCTGGTGTTCGCCGTGCGATCGCTGGCGCGGTGGGCGGAGCGGCGCGGGGCGCCGCGTGCGCGGCTGGCGTTCGCGCACGCGGCGGCGGTCGCCGTGGCCGACGATGCCCGGCTGGCGCTGGACGCGGCCCGGCTGGCGCGCGACGCGGCGCGCCACGCGCAGGCCGAAAGCTGGTTCCGGCGGGCCATCCGGCTGGCCCGGGGGCACGACTGGGAAACCTACGTGTGGGGGTTCATCGGCCTGGGCGTGCAGTACATGCGCACGGGCAACTACCCCGCCGCCCAGGCGGTGATGCGCCGCGCGCTGCGGTCCGCGCGCAAGCGCCGGCTGCACGGCCTGGAAGGGTCCGCGCACCACCACCTGTTCGTGTTCTGCGTGGACGCGGGGCGGATGGACGAGGGGTACGCGCACGCGGGCTTCGCCCTGCGCGCCTACGGCGAAGGGCACGCGCGCCTTCCCGCGCTGGCCCACGACCTGGGATGCTTCTGGGCGGAGCGCGGGCACTTCGCGCGCGCCCTCTCCATCCTGGACGTTTCGCTCCCGCACTTCCCCGGCGGCCCCGGGCGCCTGCTGTCGCTGGCGAACGTGGTGCGGGCCGCGGGGGGCGCGGGGGCGCGGGCCCGCTACGAAGCCGCGCGCGCCGAGGCCATGGCGCTGGCCGAGATGCCTATCTGCGCCGAGTTCGCGGCCGAGTCGCTGCTGGTGATCGCGCAGGGTGACGTGAGCCTGGGCGAATGGACGCGCGCGGAGACGGCGGCGCGTGCGGCGCTCGTGGTTGCCCGCGAGCGCGACGAGGCGCGCACGATGATGGCGGCCGAGGCGCAGCTCGAGGCCGCCGCCAACGGCCGCGCCGTCGAGCGCACCGCGCCTCCGGAAACCACGGAGCTGGCGCGCCGCGCCGACGAGCTCGCGGTGCAGGTGCGCGCCTCGCTGGCGCGCCGCCCGGCGCACGCCGACGCCTGAAAACGGCGCGAGCCCCCGATCGGTCCGGATCAGGGACTTCGCGGCACGGCTTCCGCAGCGGAGCCCGGCCGGACCGTCACCGCACGGGTGACGGCCCGGCCGGGTGGCTCGCGATCCGGAATCAGCCTCCGCCGCCCATCATCCCGCTCCCGTCGGTGGTCTTGTTTCCGCCGCCGCCCATCATCCCGCTCCCGTTGGATTCCTGGTTGACGGGCGGGCGCCGGGTCACGGGCCCGGTAAGCGAGTCGGCCGAACAGGCAGCCAGCGTGAGCACGGCGGCGGCGAACACGAGCGACGTACGGAATTTCATCCGGTCCTCCTGGTGTGCATCGGGTTGTGTGGGGGCGAGGCGGCATAAGGTGATGCGTTTTTGTGCGGCCCGTCAAGCGGTGTCGCCAATCTGACCCCCTTTCAGGACGTAACATTGCAGGAGGTCGTCCGGCCGCTGTTCCTGCTCCACGCCTCGCCGGTGCTGAAGGAGCGCCTGGCCGCGGTGCAGGGAACGGCTTTCCGGCTGGTGCCGGTGCGTGACTGGAAGGAGCTGGCGTCCGAGCTGGGCCGGGCGCCGGGAACGGCCGTGTCGGTCGTAGACCCGTTCGCCGGGGCGGCGGGCGGCGCGCCGGTGCCGGCGCTGCGGGCGCTGCTCGAGGAGCACCCCCTGGCCACCGTGGTCGCCGCGTTCCCGGTAACGCCCGGGCATGCCGACGCGCTGCGCACCCTGCTCGCGTGGGGCGTGGCGGATGTCGTCGCGCTGGGGCGCGAGGACAGCGAGCCGGCGCTGGCCCGCCGCATCGCCGCGGTGCAGGCGCGCACGGTGCACCGGCTGCTGCGCCGCGCCCTTCCGCGCGGCGTGCCCGCCCGCGCCCGCGCGCTGCTGACCACCGCGGCCGAGACGGTGGCGGCCGGCGGACAGGCGCCGGAACTGGCCGCGGCGCTGGGAGTGAACGAGCGCACCGTCCCCCGCTGGTTCGCGCGCGCCGACCTGCCGCCGCCGCGCCGGCTGATGGCGTGGCTGCGCCTGCTCCTGGCGGCGGAGCTGCTGGACGACCCGCGGCGCACGGTGGCGCAGGTGGCGCGCGCCTGCGGGTACGCCAGCGAGGTCAGCCTGAAAGCCGCCATGCGGCAGTTCATGGGCGCCCCGCCCAGCGAGCTGCGCGAGCGCGGCGCCTTCGCCACGGCGGCGCGCGCGTTCAGCCGCGAGCTGTTCGAGCTGCGCGAGACCGCACGGGCGCGGGGCAAGCCGGAGAAGACCTGGCTCAACTGACGCATCTCCATCCCCCGCTCCCGGTCCGCCCGGAAGCGAACGCGCGGTCCACGGCATCCGCGCATCGCCGCGCGGCGCGGGGACGGCGACGAAATCAAACGACCGGCGGCCCGCACCACTCGCGGGCCGCCGGTTCCGTCTTGTGGAATGCGATCCCCGCGAGCTCAGCCTGCCGGAAAGCCGGCGTGCTCCTTCACCCGCCGCATCTGCCAGAGGTGGCGTCGCTCGTGGGCCAGGATGAGCGCCAGCGCGTCGCCCGCGTTCATCCGCACCAGCCGGCTGGCGGGGGAGACGATGCGGATGCGGCGCAGGTCCAGCCCCGCGGCGGCGCGGATCGTCTCCTCGAACGCGTCGTGCAGCGCGCGCCAGTCCGCCATCTCCCGCGTTCGATCCGCCGCATCCCCGCCAGCGCCGGCGGGGCGCCAGATGCGCGGAGCCTTGAAGCGCATCCGCGGCGGCGGCTCCATCCAGCGCACCATCAGCCCGCCGACGAGGCTCGGCCTGAAATCCCCCCGGTCCGCCGATCCCCGGGCGCGCGCGGCCGCCAGCGCCGGGCGCAGCGCATCCGCGTAGCTGCGGCCGGAGACGGTGAGATGGCGCACGATCTGCCCGACCGACCACACGGCCGGCTCCGGGCGCCAGCCGAACTGCGCGCCGGTGAGGCCGGCCGTCAGCTCTTCCGCGTCGCGGCGGATGGCGGCGAGCTCATCGAGATATCCCTGCAGGAGCGGCGAGAGCGGGAGCGTGGGCGGGAGGATGGTCGGCATCGCGCGGGCGGCGGGTGGGACGGAGGATTGCTCTCATGATAGGCGTGGCGCGGCGGCGGAGCCAGAACGGCGATGATGCCGCGGGTGCGCGCCGGGGGTGGAAAGCGAGTAGATCCGCCCCTCGATGCCGAGGCCTCCAATCCATCTCCACACAAAACCGCGGGGGCGCCCGTTTCCGAGCGCCCCCGCGGTGGTTGGATCTCCGCCTGGAGAATCAGGATCCGGCCGCCCGGGCGCGGATCAGAACTCCGATTCGGCGGGCGAGGCGGCGGTGCCGCCGTTCCGGCTCTTCCACCACTCCACCAGCTTCAGCACGCCCCACACCAGGAGCACCAGCGGCAGCACCTTGGTCAGCAGGATCCCGCCGAGCACCCATGCCAGGGCGAATACGCTGAAGACGATCTTCATCGCCACCACGGCGAGGATCACCAGGACGATCCACTTCAGGATCATCTCTACCTTGTTCTTTCCGTTCGTGTCCATCTCGAGCGCTCCGGATTCTGGGGACTGCGTTTCAGGCGGATTCGCCGGGCCATCCCGCTGTACGGGGGCCGCCGCGGGGAAGTTTCAGCCGGCCGGGCGCCGGCACTCGGGCCCGCGCCGGACCGACACGGAAGGCGCGATGCAATCTCACGATACGCGGGGGGATGGACAACGGTTTCAGCGCGGATAGCCGCTCCCGGACGCGCGGAGCGGGCCGGCGGGCGGTGATGCGGGGCTTGCGCGGATCGCCGCCCGCGCGCATCCTCACGGATACACGTGAACGGAGGATGCGGCGTGGCGGGAGAGATCCGGATCGGCACGCAGGGGTGGAACTACGCGGCGTGGGTGGGGCCCTTCTACCCCGAGGGCACCCGCCCGGCCGACATGCTCACGCTCTACGCCCAGGCGTTCGGCACGGTGGAGGTCGATTCCACCTTCTACGCCACTCCGCCGCCCAACTCGGTGCGCGGGTGGGCGCGGCGCACGCCGGACGACTTCGTCTTCGCGCTGAAGATGCCGCAGGAGATCACGCACGAGCGCCATCTCCGCCGCGCCGAGGCCGAGACGGAGACGTTCCTGGAGCGCGCGCGGATGCTGGGCCCCAAGCTGGGGCCCATCCTGGTGCAGATGGGGCCCGAGTTCGCGCCGCCGGACTTCGACGCGCTGGAGTCGTTCATCCCCCGGCTCCCGCGCGACCTGCGCTTCGCGGTGGAGCTGCGGCAGGCGAAGTGGATGCGGCCGGACGTGCTGTGGGACCTGCTGGCGCTGCTGGCCGAGCACGGCGTGGCGCTGGCGCTCAGCGACGGCCGCTGGATCCCGCGCGACATGGTGCTGGAGCTGGCCGCGAAGCCCACGGCGGACTTCCACTACCTGCGGTGGATGGGGCCCAACCGCGACCTGACCGACTTCTCGCACGTGCAGGTGGACCGCGGCGAGGAAACCGCGGAGTGGGCGGGCGTGCTGCGCGGGCTGACGGTCGACGTCTTCGGCTACATGAACAACCACTTCGCCGGTCACAGCCCCGCCTCCGCGCGCGACCTGCAGCGCCGCCTCGGCATCGCGCCCGTGGACCCGAAGCAGATCGGGGAGCAGATCTCGCTCTTCTGAACCATCGATAACTGCAATCTCACGCGGAGACGCAGAGAACTCATCGCGGCGATGGGTTCTCCGCGTCTCCGCGTCTCCGCGTGAGGCCGTTCCGTTTTCTGCTATGCGGGAACGGCGGGAGTCCGCCGCCGCCCGAACGCGAGCCAGTAGACGGCGACGTTCACGGCGATGACGAAGAGGCCGATGGCGATCTGCATCCCGCGCGTGAGGCCGGCGGGGTACATCGCGCGGGTGATGTAGTGCTCCACGAAACCGCCGGCGTACCCCGGCTCGTGGCCCAGGTCGCGGAGGCGGTGCTCCAGCGGCGTGAGCGGGCAGATCCACCCGCCGAACTCGATCAGCGCACCCCACGCGGCGCACGGCAGATGGGCCCGCGCCGCGCGCCGCCACCGCAGCACCAGAATTCCCCCGAGCACCACGAACAGCACGAAGCCGAAGTGGATCACCACCACGGTGTCGGCCAGCGTGCGGTACGTTGCGGGCGAGAGCGTCATCCGCTGAATCCTGCGGGAGCCGGTCCTCTCCGGGTGCGGAGAGGGCCGGCTCGGGGTTTCCCTTCTTTCGCGCCCGCCCCGCGATCAGCAGTACTGGGGATACTGGGTCGGGCACGCTTCCGGGCTGTACGTGGGCGCACAGTTGGGGGTGCAGAGGCCCGTGTGGCAGGCATCGTATGCCGAGCCGCAATGCTGCCCCTGCATGGTCTGCTGGTAAGCCACCACGGTTCCTTCGGCGGCGTGTGAACTCGACGTGGCGAAGCTCTGCACATCGAGACTCTCCACCGCCAGCTTGATCTTCCGCATCGGTCTCATCCCTTTCTGGCTCTGTGGCACGCATGCGGGCGTTCGCCGCGCGCGTCCGCCCCGCACGGGATGCGCAGGGGAGGTAGCCACAACAACGAGCTGCGGGGAAGGGGCAAGAACGGGTCCACGTAAGCCGCCAAGTCGTTTACAATCGCCGAGTTGGATGCAAATGGGATCGCGCCCGGCGATCACGGGTCCGTTCGCGGGCGAACCGGGTCAGGGACCCTTCTTCGTGGACCGCCCGGCGCGCCATTCCCGCCAGCTCGGGTGATCCACCTCCACGAACGGCCCCAGCGCATTCCGCTCCGCCAGGAACGCGCGCTCGTCCGGGTCGCGCGCCGGCCGCGTCATTCCGGTGGGATCGATCCGCTTTCGCAGTTCGACGAGCGCGGCCCGGTGGCGCGCCCACATCTCGCGAAGCTCAGTGAGATCAATATCGTCGATGTCCATAGTCCTTGGTCTCCAATGACGCTTCAACGATACTCGCGGTGCCATCGGGCCTCAAGCGTCTGCTCCGTCAGGGGCTCGCCCGACGCCATAATCTCACGCAGCAGATCATAGGCGTGCTCCGAGCCCTCCTTGCGCAGATAGGCACGAAGCGCCGCTTCATCGATCTGGCTCCCGAGAGCGCGAATCATCTCGATTGCCTCCACGCCGTATGCCCAGTACTTCCAATGTCGGAACCCGATTACGCGGTCCGCCAGCACGTACTCCTTCCGCACCACCCGCAGAGTCATGGGACCGATTGTAAACTCCTCCGTCGGCTCCGCCATGTAGTTGCCGGGCACTTCGACGAATAACTCCCCACGGACCCAATGCCTGCCACGGCGCGTCAACCCGAGCGAGGTGAACACGTCGTCTAACGCCTCGCGTGTCTGGCGCTCGACAACCAGATCTATGTCGCTCGTCGTGTAGGCGTCCGGAATGTAGAACTCGATCGCGCCGCCGCCGACCAGCGTCGCCTCCATCCCCGCTTCTCGCAACGCGGTCTGCAGGACGGCGGCGGCGAGCGTCAACCGTTCCACGTGCTCGCGGTCGCTGTCCCAGGCCTGCTCCAGCGCGCGGCGAAGCTCGTCCGTGGTCATTCGCCGTCGCGGCGGGGGATGGGGGATGCGGCTGCGTCACCCAGCCGCGCCAGCACCTCGCGGCGGAGGGCGGCGAAGGGGGCGTCGGGGAGCGCGGGGAAGGCGGGGGCGGCGGAGACGGGTTCGTCCAGCTTCAACCACGAGACGCAGCCCTCGTACGCGGCCGTGTTGGGGATGGCGCGCGGCTCGGCGAGGACGTGCGCGCGGACGAGGACCACGTGCAGGTACGGCTTGCCGCGGTACTCGAAGCGCGACTCCAGCGTCTCGTCGGTGAACGGCTGCAGGTCGGCGAGGCGCTTCAGCGCGTCCAGGTCCTCCACGCGCCACGCGTCCTCGACTGCGCACCAGACGCGCAGCGGGATGGTGTCCGGGGCGAAGCGCGGCGTGTCGCCCAGGTGGCCGCGGAAGGCGGGGGAAAGCTCGTGCTCGTTCTGGTGCCACCCCGTGGGGAAGATCCAGAAGCCGCGGTGCTCCACCTCGAAGCCGCCGCGCTTCTCATGGATGCCGCCCTTGCGCACCAGCACGGAGAGGCGGCCGCTCGCGAGCGCATCCTCGATCGCCGCCCACTCCTTCAGCGCGACGTCGCCCGTCTCCATCACGCCGGCCGCTCGAAGGGCAGCTTCGCGACCGTCGCCATCGCACCGTCCGGCGCGCCGAGGCGGACGACGGCACCGGGCTCGACCTCGCGGCGGACGTAGCCGAGCGCGACCGACTGCCCCAGCAGGGGCGAGTGCGCGACGCTGGTGAGCCAGCCCGCGTCTTTCCCCGTTTCCGCGTTCACCAGCCGCGTGCCGGGCGCCGGCGCGGGCGCGTCGCCGAGGAGGAGGCCGCGCAGGTGCTTGTTCACGTGGCCGCGGTGGGCGATGCGGACGATCACCTCCTGCCCCGTGTAGCACCCCTTGGAGAAGGAGATGGCGCGCTCCATCAGCCCCGCCTCCTCGAACGCCTCGGTGGGGATCACGTCCTCGGTCAGGTCCGCGCCAAAGCGCGGGCGCCCCGCCTCGATGCGCAGCGTCTCGATCGCGCCGAAGCCGATCGGCCGCGCGCCGGCCACGGCGAGCGCATCCCACAGCGCCCCCGCCGCATCCGCGGCGACGAACAGGTCGAATCCGTCCTCCAGTCCCACGTACCGCGTCGCCGCGACCATCACCGCCGCGCCGCCGAAGTCCGCCTCCGCGTGCGCATCCTCCGCGGACGGCGGGTCGATCCCCAGCACCTGGCCCACGATCTCCCGCGAGCGCGGGCCGTAGACGCCCAGTCCGGCCAGCGTGTCCGTCACGTCGCCCCACTTCGCGAACATGGGCGGCACCATCTTGCGGAAGTGCTCGCGGACGCCGTCCAGCGCCTCGCGCGGCATCTCCACCAGCACCTCCACACCCGACGGCAGCTCGCGCCGGAAGATGCGCAGCTCGGCGATGGTGCGGCCCTTGGGCGTGAGCATGGCCGCGTAGACGCCCTGCCCCGGCGCGGCCTTCAGCAGGTCGTTGGTGATGAGCCCGTGGATCATCTTCACGGGGTCCTTGCCCCACATGCGGATGCGCGCGCGGTCGCCGCGCTCGGCCAGCCCGGCGCCCTCGCGCACCGCGCGGTACTCGCCCGCGGAGTCGCCGTAGTGCCGCGCCACGCGCCGCCCCGCCACCTCCGTCCACACCGCGCCCACGGCGTCCTGCCGCGCGCGGATCGGGCTCTCGGACGGGGGAATCTCCACGGCGGGAGAGGGGGATGGAGCGCTGGTGGGGATCGAATCTACCATCGTCGGGATTCTGCTTCGGTGCGAAACGACTTCCGTGAGCGTGATTGTACACCGGGAGATGTATCGCGTTTGCGGGATGGAAGAAAGAGAGTCGCGGCGAAGCCCCCGGGAAGGCGGCCGAAGCCGCGGCAACCACGACGGAAAGCCTCGCAAACTACGCGAGGCTTCAACCGCACGAGGCCGCGCCGGCAGAGCGCGAAGTTACAGCAATGCCGCCGTAGACCGGCTCTCGCGGATCACCTGCTCCATGCTGCACTGGCGCGGCTCCTTGTCGGGGCGCCAGCGGAGGAAGCGGGTGCCGTGGCGGAAGCGGCCGCCGCTGAAGTGGTCGTACTGCACCTCGGCGACCAGCTTCGGCGCCAGCGGCTCCCACTGGGTGGAGCGCTCGGTGCTCCAGCGGCTGGGGCCGCCGGGCGCGCTGCCGGTGAAGCCGGGCGCCTGCCGCAGCTTTTCCAGCTTCGGCGTCAGCTCCTCGCGTTCCTCCTCGGGAATCGCGGAGCAGAAGCCGATGTGGTGCAGCAGCCCGTCCACCGTGTAGAGGCCGAGCAGGAGCGAGCCGATGACGGGCTTTTTCTGCAGGTAGCGGAAGCCGCCGACCACGCACTCGGCGGTGCGCAGGTTCTTGATCTTCACCATCGCGGTGCGCTCGCCGCTGGCGTAGGGCTCGTCCTCGCGCTTGGCCATCACGCCGTCCAGTCCCCGCACGCCGCCGGTGAGCCACCCCTTCGCCTCGCCCACGTCGCACGTCGACTTCGAGAGGCGGACGGGGCCGCCGGCCTCGAAGAACTGCTCCGCGAACTCCTCCAGCTTGCGGCGCCGCTCCTCCAGCGGCCGGTCGTGGACCGGGCCGCCGCGCGGGCCCAGCAGCAGGTCGAAGGCGACGAAGACGGCCGGGTGCGCCGCCGCCAGCTTCGCCACGCGGCTCGCGGCGGGATGGAGGCGCAGCTGCAGCTCCTCGAACGAGAGCGAGTCGCCGACGGGGACGACGATCTCGCCGTCGAGGACGAAGCGCTTCGCGCGCAGCGACAGCATCGCCTGGACGACGTCGGGGAAGTAGCGCGCGAGCGGCTTCCCGGCCTTGGAGCGCAGGTCCACCTCGTCGCCGTCGCGGAAGGCCAGGCAGCGGAAGCCGTCCCACTTGGGCTCGTACATCCACCCGGCGCCCGTGGGGATCTCGGCCGCGCTGTCGGCCTCCATGGGCGCGTAGTCCAGCCCGATCGGCAGCTCCATCTTCTTTCTTTCCAACGTGTTCGTTCGTTACCCAAGGAGTTTCGTGCGAGCCCCGGCCCCGCTGCCCGGCGACTGAAGTCGCAGCAACAACCACGGGAAGCCTCGCAAACTGCGCGAGGCTGTTCGGCGCGGTGAAGGGCTTCGTCTCGCATCAGCATCCGCCCTGCGCACCGACGTCATCCTGAGGCCGACCACACCGTAACTCGTATCAGCGCAACACCTTCCAGGCCGAAGGATCTGTGGGTGCGGCAGCACGTGAGCTAGTCGGATGCACCGATCCTTCTCTCGGATTCCGTGTCAGATCAGCTTCGACAGGTCGAATCTTCCGCGGTTCAGCAGCAGGGGGCGATACAGATCACCCTTCTCCTTCAGCCGCGCGGGGACGTTCAGGACGGTGAAGTCCTCGATCTCCACGCCGCCCTCGACCTCGTCCCACGTGACCGGTGTGGAAACCGTGGCGCCGGGCTTGGCGCGGACGGAGTAGACGGACGCCAGCGTGCGGCCCCACGCGTTCTGGTTGTAGTCGACCAGCACGCGGCCCGCGGGGCGCCTGGCGACGCGGTACTCGGCCGTGACGAGGTCGGGGTAGAGCTGCTCCATCGCCTGCGCGAAGCGCTTGGCGAAGCCCCACACCTGCTTCTGCAGCGGCCCGCGCACGATCGGCACGTAGATGTGGATCCCCTTGGAGCCGGTGGTCTTGGGGTAGCTCTTCATCCCCAGCTTGGCCAGCGCGTCGCGCACGTGCAGCGCCACCTGCCGCACCCGCGCGAAGTCCGCGCCGGGGACGGGGTCCAGGTCGAAGTGCACGTAGTCGGGGCGGTTGTAGTCCTCACAGGTGGCGTACCACTGGTTCAGGTCGATGCACCCCAGGTTCACCACCCAGAGCAGCGACGCCACGTCGTTGACGATGGGAAAGTCGATGATGCTCTTGCTCTTGTGCTCGATGGCGCAGGTCTTCAGCCACGCCGGCGCGCCCGACGGCGTGCGCTTCATGAAGAAGAACGGGCCGTTCCAGCCGTTGGGGTAGCGCTTCATCACCATGGCGCGGCCGCGCAGGTGCGGCAGCAGGTACGGGCTGACGGCCAGGTAGTAGCGCAGCAGGTCGCCCTTGGTGATCCCCAGCTCCGGCCAGAACGGCTTGTGCAGGTTGGTCAGCCGCACGGACTTGCCGCCCACCTTCACCTCGCACGCCTTGCCGCGCGCGGGGATCAGCTCCGGACCCGCGTCGGCCTGGCGCACGTTGGCGGGCGTGGATTTCGGCTTCGCTTTCGGTGCGGCCATGGCGAACAAAGTGCGAGAGTGCGGGAGTGCGGGAGTGCGAAAGAGGTCTCGTCGCGGGACGGGCTTCGCGGCGCTCCGCCGCGACGGAGCGCAACAACCCTGCCGGTGTGCACGATGATGGATTCGGGGGATGAGCGAGCGCCTTCTGCCGTTGCAGTTCCGGCGCTGCCGGGCGCGCTGGTGCACTTCTCGCGTTGGGCGCGCGGCACAAGGCACGGATGCGTTCCTCGCATCCGCGCGCGGTCGGGATTGAACTTCGGTTTGGATCGGACTCCAGTCGGGACACGCATGAAAGCCATCGTCATCACCCGCCCCGGCGGGCCGGAGGTGCTCGCGCCGGAGGAGCGGCCCATCCCCGAGCCCGGGCCGGGCGAGATCCGCGTGCGGGTGCGCGCGTCGGCGCTGAACCGCGCGGACCTGCTGCAGCGCCGCGGCAGCTACCCCGCGCCCCCCGGCGCCCCCGCCGACATCCCCGGGATGGAGTACGCGGGCGAGGTGGACGCCGTGGGCGAGGGCGCCGGCCTGTGGGCGGTGGGCAACCGCGTGATGGGAATCGTGGGCGGCGGCGGCCACGCCGAGTACGTGGTGGTGCACGAGCGCGAGGGGATCCGCATCCCCCACGACCTGGACTGGGAGCACGCGGCGGCCATCCCCGAGGCGTTCCTCACCTCGTACGACGCGCTCTTCCGCCAGCTCGACCTGAAGATGGGCGAGCGGCTGCTCATCCACGCCGTCGGCAGCGGCGTGGGGACGGCGGCGCTGCAGCTCGCCCGCGCCGCGGGGGCCATGACCATCGGCACCTCGCGCACCCCGGAGAAGCTGAAGCGCGCCGAGGAGCTGGGGCTGGAGGTGGGGATCGACACCACGCGCGAAGACCTGGCCGAGGCGGTGAACCAGGCCACCTACGGCAGCGGAGTGCACGCGGTGATGGACCTGGTGGGCGGCAAGCTGCTCGAGGCCAGCCTCCGCGTCCTCGCGGTGCAGGGGCGCGCGATCGTGGTGGGCACCACGGCGGGGTCGAAGGTGGAGATCGACCTGGGGCTGCTGCTGCGCCGCCGCGTGCACCTGTTCGGCACCGTGCTGCGCAGCCGCCCGCTGGAGGAGAAGATCGCCCTCGCGCGCGAGTTCTCGTCCGTCGTCCTCCCGCTCCTCTCGTCGGAGCGGATCAGGCCCGTGGTCGATTCGGTCTTCAGCTTCAAGGACATCCGCAAGGCGCACGAGCGGATGGAATCCAACGCCACCTTCGGCAAGATCGTGCTCACCTGGTAGACCGGCCCGGCACGCACGAGAAAGGGGAGCCCCGCGCGGGCTCCCCTTTCGTCGGTATACCAGATCCGGGAGATCAGCTTCTGCATCCGCGCTGCCCCCCCGACGTCATCCTGAGGCCGGCCACACTGCAACTTGAGTTAGCGCAACACCTTGCAGGCCGAAGGATCTGTGGGCGCGGCAGCACGTGAGTGGGTCGGATGCACCGATCCTTCCTACTGGATCTCGTATCACCCCGCGCTCACAGCGTCGAAGTCGGGCTCCTGGATCATCTGGTCGTTCACGATCACCCAGTGGTACGTCGGCGGGTCCGAGACGGTGGCGCCGCCCCTGATCTGCGCGGCTTCTTCCGTCGCGAGCGGCGCGAAGCGCGCGTCGCTCAGCGATTCCAGACGGGTCATGGCAGCTTCTCCGTGCCGGCCGGACGGGCCGGCCGATGGGTTCGGGGTCGATGGGGCCGCGGCGCCGGTCAGGCGACGGTCGCGGGCTCCGCCTGCTCGTCCTCGTCGCGGCCGTAGCCGACGAACACGCCGTTGACGTAGTCGGCCGCGAACGTCTGCGTCGCGGTGGCGATCATGCCGCCCTTCACCTGCGCGGCTTCGTCCTCCGCCAGCGGCGCGAACTGCGCCTCGCTCAGCGATTCCAGCTTCTTCATGGCGTCCTCCTGTGCATGGGGAGATGAGGGAATCGGCGGGATCAGTCGGTCACGTAGTCCCAGCCGATGAAGTTGCCGTCCAGCCCGTAGACCGGAACGAGCATCAGCGTGCTTCCCGGCTGCTCGGTCGCGGCGGCGCCGCCCTTCACCTGCGCGGCCTCGGCCGCCGCGAGCGGGGCGAACAGCGCGTCGTCGAGCGGCTGCAGCGTGGGGCGCGAGCTCACGCCACGGCCTCGGCGACGGTGGTGGAGTCCGGATCGGGAATGAGCTCCACGACCACCTGACCGTTGATGATCGTGTAGTCCTTGATGTAGGTCTGCGCGGGCGTCGAGGCGATTCCGCCCTTCAGCATCTCCGTCTCTTCCGCCGACAGCGGCGTGAAGAGCGCCTCGTTCAGCGATTCCAGCTTCGACATCGTCATCTCCGTCTCTCGAAAGGTGGATGTTGGGCCCCGCGGGTGCGGGGAGCGGGTGGGTCAGGCTCCGAGCGTGCCGATGGGCTCGGCCGGAGCGGAGTCGTCGTCGGGCGAGATGTCGTAGTCCATCACCACGGTGCCGTCGCTCAGGAAGGTGTTGGCGCCGCGGATCAGCTGCGTGGGCGCCGCCATCCCGCCCTGCACCGACGCCTGCTGGCCGGCGTCGAGGGGCTGGAACAGGTCGGAGCTCAGGGATTCCAGTCGGGACATCGGGAAGCTCTCCGTGCGTGTGTGGATCAGGGGGATCAGGCTCCCACCGTGCCGATCGGCTCGGCGGGCGCCACGTCGTCGTCGGTGTAGATGTCGTAGTCGTAGACGTAGCTGCCGTCGCTGATGAACGTCATGCCCTTCACCAGCATCTGCGTGGCCGCCGCCGCGCCGCCCTGCACCGCCGCCGACTGCTCGTCGTCGAGGGGCTGGAAGACGTCGGAGCTCAGGGATTCAAGCCGGGACATCGGGGGATTCTCCGCGCGTGAAGGGGTCAGGCCGGCTGCGTGGGCTCGGTGTCGCCGATGAAGTCGTTGTCCTCGATGCGGGTGCCGTCGGGCATGATGTCGTAGCTCTTCCCGATGTACATCATCGTGGCGCCGCTGCCGCCCTGCAGGCTGGCCGCGTCCTGCTCCGCGAGCGGCTGGAACAGCTCGGAATTCAGGGATTCCAGTCGGGACATGGGAATTTCTCCTGCGTTTCTGGGGAGATGAGGAGCCGCGCGCGAGCGGCGCGGATCGGGAGACGGCCCACCCGCCGTCGAGGAAAATCCTACGTCACGGCCCGATCTATCCGGGTCGTGGATGCCGGGGGATGGCCGCGGAGCCGTGTCCGCGGCGCATCCCTCGCCGATCGATCATTGCGAATGCGGGGATCGTGCAATCCCGCAGCGCACGTGCGACCTCGCCTGTAGATCCTTCGGCCTGCAGCCGTTCGTGCCGAGACGACGACGGTGTGGCCGGCCTCAGGATGACGTCTCTCTCTGCTCCTCTGGAACAGAGGTGATCGCCGGATCCGGTATCAGTGCCCGCCGGCGTGGTCCAGCAGGTCGCGCAGCTGGTTGAACACGCGCTCCAGCAGCCGCAGGTCGCGGGTGACGATCTGCGCCTGGCCGCGCATCTCCTGCCGGAAGGGGATCTCGCGGTGGTAGTTGGTCACCAGCTTCGAGGGCACGGCCACGTCGACCAGGTACATCGACTCGTCCTTGTCGCGCTGCTGGAAGGGCACCTGCGCGATGGACGTCACCCGCCCCTCCACGCTGCCGAACTCGCGCGACGGGTAGCTGTCGAAGCGGATCAGCACCGTCTGCCCGGGCTCCACCTTCCCCGCCCCGCTCTCGCTGAGCAGGACGCGGCCCACCACGCGCCCCGATGCGGGAACCACGGCGATGACGGGGTCGTTCGCGTCCACCGCCTGGTGCTCGGCCAGCCCGCGGAAGAGCGAGACCCGGCCCGCCACCGGCGCGCGCAGCACGTGCTCCTGGTCCCAGTGCGCCACCGCGGCCCGCAGCGCGCCGAAGGCGGTGCGCAGCGAGAGCAGCGAGTTGCGCCCCTGGTCGTCGCCGGTCTTGCGCAGGTCCAGCAGCTGGCTGCGCAGGCTGGAGATCTGGATCTCGCCCGAGGCCATGGCGTTGCGGCCGTCCTGCTCGGCCGAGCGGTGCTGGATGTAGTCGGCCTCGGCGCGCTCCATCTCTTCCTGCGAGATCAGCCCGCGCTGGGCCAGCGTGCGCGCCCGGTCGCGGTTGCGGCCGGAGATGGCCAGCGCCTCGGCCGCCAGCGCCTGCTTGGCCACCAGCGTCTCGCGCAGCCGCTCCTGCTCGGCCAGCTGGCGCTCCAGCTCGGCGCCCTTGCCGGCGTAGTACCCCGCGCCCGAGAACGAGCGGAAGTCCGACAGCGCCTGCAGGAAGGCGGCGTACGGCGCCTGGATGTCGCCCAGCGACAGGTTGGCGTCGAAGGGCACCGCGGCGGCCACCGAGGGCGAGGCCAGCGACCGCTCGAAGCGGTCCAGCCGCTCGTTCAGCGCGAACACGTCGCGGTAGTCGGCGGGGCCGCGGATCACCACCAGTGGCGCGCCGCGCTCCACCGGCTGGCCGTCGGCCACGAACAGCTTCTCCACCTCGCCCGCGGTGCGCGCCGCCAGCCGCGACGGCGGCTCGGGGGTGGTGAGCGTCACCTTCCCCTCCACCATGTCGGGATAGCGCACGAACCAGCTGGTCAGCAGCAGCGCGCCCACGGTGGCGAAGATCAGCGAGATCCCCCACCGCACCACCCAGTGGGGAACGTAGCCGATGATGTCCTCCATCTCGTCGCTGCGCAGGTTCAGCTCCGGCTCCTCGCCCTCGTCGCCCAGGTCGAACGGCAGGGGCGCGAACGCCGGCTCGCGCGCGGGGACGTATGACGAAACGGCGTGGGGCGATGGAGATGGAGATGCGGCCGTCGTCCCCGTCTCCCCCATCCCCATCGTCCCGACCGGAGACGGCGCCGGCGATGCGGGCGAGGATGCAGGCGCGGGGGCCGAGGCCGCGCGCAGGATGATGCGCTCGGCGCCGACGAACAGGATGCGGCGCCCGTGGTCGTCCGTCACCACGCGCACGCTCTCGGCGTCGCCCGGCTTCAGCTCGATCGGCGGCAGGGGGATGCGCTCGGCGCCGACCACCACCACCAGCCGCCCCGCGTCGTCGGTGGCGATGCGCGCGGGCTCGCCGGCCCCCGGGGCGGCCGCGGCCGGCGCGGGCGCGGCGGAGGGAAGCGGAATGCGTTCGTCGCCCAGCACGGCAAAGCGGCGCCCGGCCTCGTCCATCATCAGCCGCGGCTCGGGGATGGGGCCGCCCGGGTGCGCGCCGGGCAGCACGATCCGCTCCCCGTCCACCACCAGGATCCGCCGCCCGGATTCATCGACGACGACCCGCATCGGCGCGGGAACGGGTGCGGGGGCGGGCGCGGCGGGGCCGTGCGTCCCCGTTCCCCGCGCGGCGGCGGCGCCGGCGGCGGAGTGCAGGATCACGCGCTGCGAGCCCACGAACAGGATGCGGCGCCCGGAGTCGTCGGTCGCCACGCGCGCGGCGGCCGCCTCTTCCGGCGCGAAGGCCACCGGCGGCAGCGCCAGCCGCTCGCCGCCCACCACCACCACGCGCTTCCCGTCCTCGCCGGTCACGATGCGCGCGGGCTCGCCCACCATCACCGCGGGGGCGGCGGCGCCCGGCGCGGGCTCCAGGCGGGGGAGGGCCACGCGCTCGGAGCCCAGCAGCACCCAGCGGCGGCCGGACTCGTCGGACATCAGCCGCGGCTCGGGGATGGGCTCGCCCGCGGGGTGCGCGCCGGGAAGGACGATCCCCTCGCCGTCGATCACCAGCACGCGGCGGCCGGCGTCGTCCACCACCAGGCGCATGGGCGCGGGCGCGGTGCCGTTCATGGAGTTCATGGCTCAGCTCCCCAGCTCGAGCTGGTTCTTCACCAGCCGGTAGTAGTGCCCGCGCTGCGCGGCCAGCTCCTCGTGCGTGCCGCGCTCCACCACGCGGCCGCGGTCCAGCACCACGATCTGGTCGGCGTTCTTCACCGTGCTCAGCCGGTGCGCCACGATCACCACGGTGCGCCCGCGGAACTCCTCCTGCAGGTTCTCCATGATCGCGCGCTCGTTGTTGGCGTCCAGCGCGCTGGTGGCCTCGTCGAACATCAGGTAGCGCGGGCTCTTGTAGACGGCGCGGGCAATCAGCAGGCGCTGCTTCTGTCCCTGGCTCATCCCCACCCCGTCGCGCCCCACGCGGGTGTTGTAGGCCAGCGGCAGCCCCTCCACGAACTCGCGGATGTTGGCCACGCGCACCGCGTGCAGCAGGCGGCGCTGGTCCACGTGGTCGTTGCCCACCGCCACGTTCCCCGCGATGGTGTCGGAGAAGAGCGCGCCGTCCTGCATCACCGCGCCGCAGGCCCCCCGCCAGGTGCGCGCGGAAAGGTTCCTCAGGTTGCACCCGCCCACGTGCACCTCGCCGCCGCCGGGGGCGTAGAACTTCAGCAGCAGCTTCAGCAGCGTGGTCTTTCCGCTTCCGCTGGCCCCCACCACCGCCGTCACCTTCCCTTCGGGGATGTCGAGGTCCAGGTCCTGGAGCACCGGCTCGCCCAGCGCGCCGCCGTAGCTGAAGGAGACGCCGCGCAGCGAGATCGACCCGTCCTCGGGGAGCTGGGCGATGCGGTTCTCGGGGTCTTCCTCGTCCTCGTGCAGGTGGATCTCGCCCAGGCGCTCCACCGCGATCTTGGCGTCCTGCGCCGCGTGGGCGATGTCGACCAGCTGGGTGATGGGGCCGTTCAGCTGGCCGATGATGTACTGCACCGCCAGCAGCATCCCCAGCGTCAGCTGGCCGTCGATCACCAGCTTGGCCGCCAGGAACGAGATGACGATGTTCTTCAGCTCGTTGATGGCGATGGAGCCGCCGTCCTGGAACTGCTCCAGCGAAAGGCTCTTCAGGCTGACCTTGAAGAGCCGCGCCTGGATGCGCTCCCAGCGCCAGCGCTTCTGCTGCTCGGCGTTGGCCAGCTTGATCTCGCCGATGGCCCCCGCCATCTCCACCAGCGCGCTCTGGTTGCGCGCGCTCTCGGCGAACTTCTGGTAGTCCAGCTCCTTGCGCCGGCGCAGGAAGAGGAGGGCGTACGCGATGTACAGCGCGCTCCCGCCCGCGAACACCAGGAAGATGGTGCCGTTGTAGATGGCCAGCACCGCGCTGAACACGGTGAGCGTGACCATGCTGAACACCGCGTTCAGCGACGTGGTGGTCAGGAACTGCTGGATGCGCGAATGGTCCTGCACCCGCTGCAGGATGTCGCCCACGTGCCGCGTGTCGAAGAACGGCACCGGCAGGCGCATCAGCTTGGCCAGGAAGTCGGAGATCAGCGATACGTAGATCCGCGTCCCCACGTGGAAGAGGATGCGGTTGCGGATGAAGTCCACCGCGGTGCGCGAGATGAACAGCGCCAGCTGCGCGATCAGCACCACGTTCACGAAGCTCAGGTCCTGGTTGCCGATCCCGTAGTCGACCAGGGCCTGCGTGAGGAAGGGGAACACCAGCTGCAGCACGCTGGCCACCATCATCCCCAGCGCCACCTGCACGAAGTAGCGGCGGTAGCTCTTCACGTAGCTGGCGATGTAGCGCAGCGACGCCCGGTTCCCCTCCTTCTGGTCCTCGCGCTCGAAGAAGTGCGGGGTGGGCTCCAGCAGCAGCAGCACCCCCCGCGCCCCGTCGCCCGCGCCGTCCGACACCCAGCCGCGCCGGAACTCGTCGTGGCTGAAGCTCATCAGCCCCTCGGCCGGGTCGGCCACGTACACGCGGGTGCGGGTGACGCGGTGGACGACGACGAAGTGGTTCTGGTTCCAGTGGGCGATGCAGGGGAGCGGCGCCTCGGTGGCCAGCGCCTCGAAGGTCGTGCGCACCGACATCGTGCGCAGCCCCACCGCCTCGGCCGCGTAGGCGATCCCCAGCAGCGACACTCCCTGCCGGTCGATGCAGCTGCGCTCGCGCAGCTCCTGCAGCGAGTAGCGCTTGCCGTAGTGGCGGGCCACCATGCGCACGCAGGTGGGGCCGCAGTCCATGGCGTCGAACTGCCGGTAGGTGGGGAACGTGTGCCGGGGACGGATCCGGCTGCGCAACTTCTCGGTCATTCGCGTACTTCTTTCGAGAGGGTGCGGAAGTGCGGGAGTGCGGGTCGCTCGGGACGCCTCAGCCGGTCGCGGCCAGCGCGGCGGCGGCGGACGACGACGCATCCCACTTCGCGGCGTACGGGTCGTAGGTGCAGCGGCTGGGCTTGGCGTGGCGCTCGGCCGACTCGCGGGTGAAGGCGCGGCAGTCGGTGCACACGTAGCGGAACTCGCAGTCGCGGCAGGTTTCCACCTGGTCCTTGGTCACGCTCCACGGGTCCCTGAACCCGGGCGCGGCCAGCGCCGCCGCCAGCGGCGTCCCGGCCGCGTTGCCGAAGGTGCGCGGCATCGACGGGCAGTTGCGGATCTCGCCGCGCTCGTCCACCGACAGCTTGCGGTTCAGGCACGAGTTGAAGCCCGTGGCCTCGGTGAAGGCGCCCAGCGTGACCGCGAAGTAGGCCGGGTGCACCTGCCCGCAGTGCGCGTGCGAGTCCATCACCTCGTCGCGGTAGCGGATCACCGCGTCGCCGGGGCGCCCCTCGTCCACGCCGTCCATGGGCGCGGAGTGCACCACCACGCCCGACACGCGCTGGTGCGGGAACACCGTGGCGCGCAATTCCTCGCGCGTCCACTCGCCGCTCCAGGGAAGGAGAAGCTCCACCGAGCGCGCGCGGGTGCCGTGCAGCAGCCCCAGCACCGCGTCCAGCTCCGCCAGGGCGATGGGGACGAAGAAGCGCAGCTGCAGCGCCTTGCACCCCAGCTCGTCCAGCTGGCCGAAGAGCGATTCCCAGTCGTGCGCCGACCCGGCGCCGCAGTCGATGATGGCGTTGGTCACGCGCTCGGGGCGGTCCCACGACAGGTCCAGGTCGGGGAACGCCTCGGGGTCGTCGCACCAGAAGCCCAGGTCGTTGCCCAGCAGGAAGGTGAAGTACTCCTGCAGCGTCTCCGAGCATTCCGGGCCGTACATCGCCTCCAGCTCGGGAACGGTGCGGTCGCGGTGCTCGGTGACGATCTCGTACAGGCCGTTGGGAATCAGGTGCAGCTTGCCGCGCTGCAGGTCGCAGATGCTGCTGCGGCGCGCGCCGCGCACGGGCACGCACCCGGCGAACAGGCGGAAGGGCTTGGTCCGGTCGAGCATGGCTCTCACTCCCCCAGGCGCATGCAGCGCGAGATGGTCTTGTAGAAGCCGGCGCAGGCGTACACCCGCGCGCGGTGGCGCGCGCTTTCGGCGGCGCGCTGGATGTGCATGGGCGCCAGCGCCTCGCGCATGTGCGGGTACAGCAGCGGCACCCGCCGCGGGTCGAACGCCTCGCGCACCCCTTCGGGCACGGCCAGCGCGGCGTCGTCGTCAGTCCTGGTGGTCACGCTCGTCCCTCCGGATCAGGTACTCGGCCACCCTGCGGTGCAGGGGGTAGTTGCACGGCTCCGACACCATCGCGAACTGCCCGGCGGGGTTCACCTCCAGGAACACGTGGCGCCCGTCCGGGGTGCGGATCAGGTCCAGCGAGCCGGTGTCCAGCCGCATGGTTTCCATGAAGCGGCGCACCGCGGCCTCGACCTCCGCAGGAAGGCGGTAGGGAACCGTGCGGTTGGGGCGCTCCACGTTGTAGCGGCGGAAGTCCACCGCCGTCTGCGCATCGTTCTGGGAGAAGATCGCCATCGGCCAGCACTCGCCGTCCAGGTAGAACACGCGCAGCTCGCAGCTCTTCTCCACCATCTCCTGCACCAGCGAGGGGAAGAAGGTGTCGGGAAGCGCGTCCACGTCTTCGGCGCTCAGGCGGGCGGTGTACATCCCGAAGGTGCGGCCCTCCACGTTCAGCATGTCGGCGTCGCCCACGCACTTGGTGATCACGTCGGGGTGCGCGGCCATGAACGCCTGCAGCGTGCGCTTGTCGTTGGTCAGCAGCGTGGCGGGAATGGCCAGCCCCGCGTCGCGCGCGGCGCGCAGCGCGCGGAGCTTGTTCACGCGCCGGGTCTCGGGGTGCGACAGCCAGCGCGCCCCGCCCAGCATCCCGAAGATCGACGCCGAGGTGGCCATCACCTCGCGCGCCAGGTGCGACTGCACGTCGCGGCGCAGCCCGGCGTCCTGCGTGACGGGGCCCAGGGCGCGCAGCTGGTGCCAGCGGCGCAGCCACACGGCGCCCACCTCGGCGTGGCGCACGGGGCGGCCGTCCAGCCGGAACTCCAGCGCCTCGCCGGCGTCGTCCAGGCGCAGCGCGTACGGCTCGCTCCCGGTCACGTCCTCGCCGTTCAGCCGCACACAGTCGCCGCCCAGGGCCTCGATCCAGTCCTGGACCTCGTCGGTGGAGAACTCGTAGCTCTCCTGGCTCATCACCAGAATCATCCCGCCACACTCCGCGTGCGTTGCCGGTTCGGTTCGATGGGGGTTTTGGATCGGTCCCGCGAAACTGCTCTGGAACTGCTCTGAAACCGCGTTGGAAACTGCCCGAAACCGCTTCTGAGAGAGAAAAGAGAAGAGGGGACCTGGGTGGTGCCCCCTCTTCCCACATGAGCCGCCTGGGTTCAGCGCCCGGTCGCCCAGGACGCCGGGGGTACTTCCTTACGCGGCCGCGATCTGGTCGGCCGGCTGCGCCGGGCCCTCGTCGGTGAAGATGTCCTTGTCGTTGCCGATGTAGGTGCCGTTCAGGAAGGTGTTGCTCCACACGGTCGACGACGTGGCCTCGGCCATGCCGCCCTTGACCATCGCCGCCTCGGACTCGCTCATGGGGGCGAAGATGTCGGCCTTCAGGCTCTCGAGCTTGGTCATGGTACTGTCTCCGTTCAGTTGGGTGAGTTGGGTGAGTACTGCGTGGACGGTCAAGCGGCTCGGCGATGAGGATACAAACTCCGCCATAAATGGTCAAGTCATATGTTTCTGTCACCAAACGCCTGTTTGCGATACCAGAGCGCCGAGACATTCTGCTACCTGCGTTGCATCCCGTTATGCTGCAACAGATTGAACATGCGTAACAAATACGAAATCCGGCGGGAAACATTTGAAGGAACCGATTTTAGATCAAGCTGCCTCTATTTCCTTTCTCTGCAAAATTTTAGGTGCGCTCCTATCGTGTCCTTGCAATAAAAACTAAAATCATCTTTTAGCGTGCGAACTAGGCCATTTCTAAAACGCGTGAGAGCCTGCCCCGCAGACTGTTCTGGAACGCGAGGGCATGTGGATGCCGGGCGCTGGACACTCTCTCAGTTTCCCACCGCTCCCGACGGGACGATGCTCGAGGCGCCGTGGAGGTGGCGACCTCCCCCCGCGTCACGGCTCCGCGGGCGAGCGGCATCGATCGCCGGATCGGCGACGGTAGGACGTCATCCCCATCGCCGGTGTGAAGAGACGGCTGCACCGGGATGCATCGCCAGCGCGGTGTGGTGGACCGCCGGTGGCGCAGTGTGCGCGCCCGGTGTTCACCTTCTTGCCGGAGGCGGCGCGCGGCGCCACTTTCCGCGCCCATGCCACCACACGCCGACCATCCCGCGCACGAGTTCGAGGTCGTCCGCGACCCGCTCTGGAACACCATCCGCCTGGACCGCACGGCGGTGGCGCTGATCGACACCCCCGAGTTCCAGCGGCTGCGCAACATCCGCCAGCTGGGGCTGGCCTACCTGGTCTATCCCGGCGCCACGCACACCCGCTTCGACCATGCGCTGGGGGTATACCACCTGGCGCGGTGGGCGCTGGGGCTGCTGGCCGAGCGCGGCGAGCTGGAGGGGGTGGACGCGGCGGAGTGCGCGCTGGTGCCGTACGCCGCGCTGCTGCACGACGTGGGGCACTACCCGTTCAGCCACGCGCTGGAGGAGCTGGACGGCGAGTGGATCTCCGGGCACCACGAGACGCACACGGGGCGCTTCCTGGCCGCGCCGCGCATCGCCGCCGCGCTGGAGGCGGTGGCGCCGGGGGCCGCGGGGCGCATCGAGGCGCTGGTGCGCGGCGCGTCGGAGTCGCCGCTGCAGGGACTGGTGTCGGGGAGCCTGGACCTGGACAAGATCGAGTACCTGCGCCGCGACGCCCGCTTCTGCGGCGTGCCGTACGGCGAGGTGGACGTCGACCGCCTGCTGCACGCGCTGGTGCTGGTGGACGACCCGGCGACCGGGCGGCGCGAGATCGGCATCCACGAGAAGGGATTGTCGGCGCTGGAATCGCTGCTCTTCGCCAAGTACCAGATGTTCCGCAACGTGTACTGGCACCACGCGGTGCGCGCGGCCACCTCGCTGTACAAGCGGCTGGTGCAGGAGGCGGTGGACGGCGGGCTGCTGACGCAGGACGAGGTCGTGGGCCAGACCGACGAGCGGCTGCTGGTGACGCTGGAGGTGCGCGCGGAATCCGCCTCCGGCCCGCACGCGGAGCGGGTCGCCCGCCGCTGGCTCCCCTGCCTGCGCGAGCGGCGCCTTCCCAAGCGCGCGCTGGAGCTGCCGGGCGAGGCGCTGCGCGGCCTTCCCGCCGAAGACTGGCTGTACACCGAGCCGCGGCTGCGCTACGACCTGGAGCTGCGGCTGGCGCGCGACCTGGGGATGGAGGACGGCGGCGCGTTCGTGGACTATCCCGAGAAGCCGCGGATGCTGGGGCTGGACCTGCTGCTGATGCGCCGCGACGGCTCCGTGCACCGCCTGACCGACGAGGGGCGCGCGGGGCTCATCGACCTCCCGCAGCTCTCCGACGAGCTGTACTACACGGCCCGCGCCTTCCGCGTGTTCACGCTCGACCGGCGCACCATCGAACCGAAGAAGATGCTCGCGCTGCTGTCGCTGACCGCGGACGAGCTGCGGGCGAGGCTGGAGGATGCGGCGGGGTTGATATGAAACAGAAGTCCTAAGTCCTGAGTCCCAAGTCCCAAGTGGCCGTGCGACATCTCTTCGAGCGGACCACTCAGCACTCAGCACTCAGCACTCAGCACTCAGCACTCAGCACTACTTCCCCTTCTCTCCCGGAGCCCCCATGGCCGTCCCCGCGATCATCCACGCCGAACACAACGTCGTCCGCACGCTGCGCCGGGCTGGCGCCGTCACCCCGGACGCCGCGCGGCCGCTGATGGATTTGCGGCGGCTGGAGCAGCGCGCGGCGGAACGCCTTCTCGCGCCCGGCGTGCTGCGCGAGGCGGCGCCGGGGCGGTACTGGCTGGACGAGAACGCGTACGGCGTCTACCGCGGCGAGCGGCGCCACCGCGCGATGCTGGTCATCATCGCGATGGGCATCGTCATCCTGCTGCTGGTGATCCTGGGGATCGTGAAGATGTAGACGCACTCAGCACTCAGCTCTCAGCACTCAGCACTCAGCACTCAGCACTCAGCACTCAGCACTCAGCACTCAGCACTTCCCGCCGACAGATCCCGGCCTTACCTTCCCCCCGTCCACCCCGCACAGAACCGCCGCCGCCCGGAGACGACGTGCCTCTCGCGCCGCCGCCCGCACCGCTGCCGTGAGCGAAGACTTTCCCGTTCCCTCCGTGCGCCTGGACGAGCCGCGCGGCGAGCACATCCTGATCGCCGAGGACGACCCTGCCGCCGCGCGCATCCTCCGCCAGATCCTGCAGCAGATCGGCTACCGCGTGACGGTGGCCGAGGACGGCGCGCAGGCGCTGCGGGCGCTGGACGAGGGGCCGCCCGACCTGCTGCTGCTGGACTGGATGCTCCCCGGCATCTCGGGACTGGAAATCTGCCACCAGGCGCGGGAGCGGTGGGACCCGCTGAGCCTGCCCATCCTGATGGTGACGGCCAAGACCGACCCCGAGAGCGTCTACGCCGCGTTCGACGCGGGGGCCAGCGACTACGTGGCCAAGCCCTTCCGCGGGGCCGAGCTGCGCGCCCGCATCGCCGCGCACCTGCGCACCAAGCGGATGGTGGAGGAGCGGCGGCGGATGGAGGACCACCTCCGCGAGCGCGACCGGCTGTCCACGCTGGGGCTGCTGACCAGCGGCGTGGCGCACGACCTGAACAACCCGCTGGCGGTGATCAGCGCCCACGCGCAGATCCTGATGCGCCGCGCGCCCGACGAGGGCACCAGCGGGCAGCTGCGCGAGATCCTGGACGCGGTGGAGCGCTGCCGCCGCATCGCCGGCGACCTGCTGGGCTTCGCGCGGCGGCACCCGGTGGAGCGCGAGCCGCTGGACCTGGGCGAGGTGGTGCGCGCCACGCTGGAGCTGCGCCGCCGCGACATGGAACTGCACGGCCTCCGCACCACCGTTTCCATCCCCGGCGCGCTGCCGCGGGTGATCGCCGACCGGCACCAGATGCAGCAGGTTTTCCTGAACATCGTGGTGAACGCCGAGCAGGCGCTGGCCGGCGGCGGCGGGCGCTTCGACGTGGCGGTGGAGACCGACGCGGCGCGCGAGGCGGTGACGGTGCGCTTCACCAACGACGGCCCGCCCATCCCGGCCAGCGCGCTCCCGCACATCTTCGACCCGTTCTTCACCACCAAGCCCGAGGACGAGGGCACGGGGCTGGGGCTGGCCATCGGCCGCCGCATCGTGCAGGAGCACGGCGGCGAGATCACCGTCACCAGCGACGCCGCCGGCACCACCTTCACCGTCCGCCTCCCCGTGGAGGCGATGGCGGTGGCGGGGGATTAGGCCGTCGCGCCGCCCGGCGGGCTGCACGCCGCAACTGTAGATTCGTCGGCCGCGCGGGCTGAATGGAAGGTCGCGGACCGGCCCCCGAACCGGCGACTGAAGTCGCAGCAACAACTACGGGAAGCCTCGCAAACTGCGCGAGGCTGTTTGGCTCGGAGGCCGGTTCGGCTCGTCCTTTCATCCTCCCTATCAGGATGACGTCCTGGGGGTGATCGGACGGGCTCGATGTGGCGGACGCGCTCGTGAGGCTCGGCGCCACGGGAAGTCCGCGAAGGCGGACTGCGTGCCGTTGTAGCCGCGAGTTCACTCGCATTTTTCGCCACACCATTCTCGCATTATCATAACCAGGAACCCGAATCGACGAGCCCCGCCCGGCAGGCTGCCGGGCGGGGCTCCTCGTCTTCAGCCGTGCCGCGGGTGGGGCGTCAGCGGGCCGAGGTGATGCGGGCCACGATCTGCTGCGCGTAGTCCTTGTCCCACTGCGCCATGTTCTTGCGGGCGCTGGCCGACACGCGCGACGAGCCGTTGGTCTCGGACTTCACCTGCACGTGCACTTCCATGTTGTCGGTGCCGGTGCCGGTCCATTCGTGCTCCATCCCGTCGTGCTCGGTCTTGTGGTCGGTCACGCTGATCCCCATCGACGACAGCACGCCGGGCACGCGGCCGGCCACCGTGGCCGCCGGCTGGTTCAGCATGCTCTCGGCGCCCTGCGAGGTCAGGTAGATCCCCCCGCCCGCGCCGGCCGCCGCCACCGCCGCCGCCGCGCACCCGCCAGCCGAGGCCAGGCCCAGCGCCAGCACGGCCATCTGCCCCGCCTTGATCCACGTCCTGAGCATCGTCCCACCTCCTTCTGAAAGGACCCCACACACCGGGCCGGTCTCGCGCATCCCCGCGCGGAAGCCGCCCGCCGCCATCCCCGTGATGCGGCCAGAGCGGACCAACCCCGCTCGCAACCCGGATGCCAGTGGCGCAGGGGACAGGGGACAGGGGACAGGGGACAGGGGACAGGGGACAGGGGACAGGGAGCGAAGATGGATCGCCGCGTCTCCGGAAACACGAAAGCCGCGGAGGAGATCGGCGTCTCCTCCGCGGCTCCGCGTCTCCGCGTGAGATTTCCGTCAGTCGGCGGCCACGGGCGAAAGCTCCGGCTCGTCGATGGCGACGCGCGGGCCCTCGGCCAGCGCGGGGACGTGCACGCGGCGGCCGCGGCGCAGGCGGGCCACGAAGTCATCGAAGAGCGTGTAGACGACCGGGACCACGAACAGCGTCAGCGCGGTCGAGGTGATCAGGCCGCCGATCACCGCGTGGGCCATCGGCGCGCGCTGCTCGGCGCCCTCGCCCAGCGCCAGCGCGAGCGGGATCATCCCGAAGATCATCGCCATCGTGGTCATCACGATCGGCCGCAGGCGGGTGCGCGCGGCGGAAAGGATGGCCTCCTCGCGCGGAACGCCCCGCTCGCGGTCCTGATTGACGAAATCGACCAGCAGGATGCCGTTCTTCACCACCAGGCCCATCAGCATGATGATGCCGATCATCGACATCACGTTCAGGTTCCCCCGCGTGGTCCACAGGCCCAGCCCCACGCCGATGAACGAGAGCGGGAGCGCCAGCATGATGGCCAGCGGCTGCAGGAACGACCCGAAGAGCGAGGCCAGGATCAGGTAGATGAAGACGACGGCCAGCAGCAGCGCCTCGCCCACGTAGCCCTTGGTCTCGTTCAGGTTCTGCACGTCGCCGGTGAACACCGCGTGGTAGCCGGCCGGCAGCCCCAGCGAGCCGATCTTCGCCTCCACCGCCGCGGCCACGTCGCCCAGCGAGTAGCCGGGCAGCACGCCGGCGGAGACGGAGACCATCCGCTCCAGGCTGCGCCGCTCGATCTGCTGCGGGCCCACGCCGCTGGTGACCTGCGCGATCTGCGAGAGCGGCACCAGCGCCGCCTGCCCGGTGGCCGGGTTCATCGCCCCGGGGATGGCCAGGTTGCGCACGTCCGCCGCCGAGGTGCGCATCGAGTCCGGGTAGACCACCACCACGTCGTGCGCGTACCCCTGCGGGTCTTCCCACGTCCCCGCGCGCTGCCCGCTGAACAGCGGCTGCACCACCGAGGCGACCGACTCGATCCCCAGCCCCGCGGCGGCCGCCTGCTCGCGGTTCACGGTCACGTTCAGCTGCGGCAGGTCGCCCTCGTCGCTGCTCTGCGGCTCGGCGGTGCCGGGAACCGAGCGGATGGCCTCGAGCACCTGGTTGGCGGCCATCTTCAGCTGCCGCTCCTCGGGCCCCTGCACGTTCACGATGATCGGCTGCCGCGACCCCTGCTGGAAGATGCTGGGCGAGCCGCTCACCGACGCGCGGACGCCGGGGAGCTGCCGCAGCTTGCCGCGCAGCTCCGTCTGGATCTCCTGCTGCGTGCGGTTCCGCTCCCCCGCCGGCTTCAGCTTCACGTAGATCGAGCCGTTGTTCGGCGTCCCCCGGAAGCCGCCGCCGACCGAGAGGTAGGTGAAGTCCACCTCCGGGAGCCGGCGGAGGAACTTCGCCACGTCCTGCCCGCGCCCCACCGTGTACTCCAGCGACGACCCCGGCGGGGTGCGGAAGCCCACGTTGAACTCGCCGCCGTCGAAGTCCGGCATCCAGGTGAAGCCCAGGCTTCCCAGGATGAACCACGCCAGCACCACCGAGAGCCCCGCGCCGCCCATCACCTTCCAGCGGTGGTGCAGGCTCCACTTCAGCCAGTGCGGATACCGGTCCGCCAGTACCTCGAAGCGGTCGTTGAACCAGAAGGCGAAGCGCCGGATGGGGCCCACCTTCCGCCGCCCCCCCGCCCCGTGCCCGTGCGCCGCCCCGTGCTCCACCTCGGGGTCCGGCCACACGCTCGAAAGCATGGGGTCCAGCGTAAACGAGACGAAGAGCGAGACCAGGACGGCGAACGCCACGGTGACGCCGAACTGCATGAAGATCTTCCCGATCATCCCCCCCATGAACGCCACGGGAACGAACACCGCGATCACCGCCAGCGAGGTGGAGGTCACCGCCAGCCCGATCTCGCTCGTTCCCTCGCGCGCCGCGCGGTGGTGGTCCTTCCCCATCTCGATGTGGCGCACGATGTTCTCGCGCACCACGATGGCGTCGTCGATCAGCAGGCCGATGGCCAGCGACAGCGCCAGCAGCGTCATGGTGTTCACGGTGAAGCCGAACATCCACATCACGAAGAACGCGGAGATGATCGACACCGGCAGCGTGAGCCCGGTGATCACCGTGCTGCGCCAGGAGTTCAGGAACAGGTAGATGATGGCGATGGTGAGGACGGCGCCCAGCAGGATGGTGAGCTGCACGTCGGCCAGCGACTCGCGGATGCGGTGGCTGTCGTCGCGGATGACGGAGATGCGCACGTCTTCCGGCAGCTGCCGGCGCAGCTCGTCCACCGCGGCGCGCACCCCGTCCGCCACCTCCACGGTGTTCGACCCGCTCACCTTCAGGATGTCGAGCGAGACGGCTCGCGTGTCGTTCATCAGCGCGGCGCTGCGCACGTCGGCCGTCGCGTCCCTCACGTCCGCCACCTCGCCCAGGAGCACGGGAACGCCGCCGCGGACGACCACGGGGATGGAGGCGAACTCGCGCGGGTCCTCCACGCGGCCCATCACGCGCACCAGCCGCTCGCCCGAGCCGCGGGTCACGCGGCCGGCGGGAACCTCCTGGTTCTCGGCCTGCAGCGCCGCCGCCACCTGTGCGGGCGACACGCCGTACGAGCGCATGGCGTCGGGCTTCAGCTCCACGCGGATCTGCCGGCTGGCGCCGCCCACCACGTTCACGCCGCCCACCCCCTGCACCGCCTCGATGCGGGTGGAGATGGTCTGCTCGGCCAGGTCGGTCAGGTCGCGCACCGGCCGGTCCGTGCTCTGGATGGCGATGGACATGATCGGCCGGTCGTTGGGATCGAAGTGCTGGATGACCGGGTCGTCGATGTCGCGCGGCAGCGAGCGGCGGATGCGCGCCACCTTCGACTGCACGTCCTGCTGCGCGTCGGCCACGTCCACTCCCAGCTTCAGCCGCAGGCGGACGATGGAGATCCCCTCCAGGTTGGTGGACGAGAGCTCGTCGATCCCCTGCACCGTGTTCAGCGCCTCCTCGATGGGGCGGCTGACGTCGCGCTCCATGCTCTCGGCGCTGGCGCCGGACCACGAGGTCTGCGCGATCACCACGGGGTAGGTGACGTCGGGGTACTCGTCGATGGCGAGGCGCTGGTAGCTCACCACGCCGAGCACCACCAGCGCCACCATGAGCATGGTGGCGAACACGGGGCGCCGGATCGATACGTCGGACAGGAACATCGCCGTATGCCTGGAAGGAGTCTGCCGGCCGAGAAACCGGAGAAAAGTCCTAAGTCCTGAGTCCTAAGTCCTAAGTGCCTAGTGCCTAGTGCCTAGTGCCTAGTGCCTAGTGCCTAGTGCCTAGTAGTTCAACCACTTAGGACTTGGGACTTAGGACTCAGGACTTCTTTTTATCTTCCGCCCTGCGCTCCGCCGGCCGCCCCGCCCCGCCGCCCGGCCGCGCCGGCCATCCGCACCTGCATCCCCTTCCCCAGCATCCCTACGTTGCCGACGACGACCCGGTCGCCGGGCGCCAGGCCGTCCACCACCTGCACCACGCCCTGCGCGTCGTCGGCCAGCCCGGTGGTGACCTCGGCCACGTCGATCTTGTCGCCGGTGATGCGGTAGACGAAGGGCTTCGCGCCCTCCTTGCCCTCGTGCAGCGCGGAGGCCGGAACCACCAGCGCGTTGTCGACCACGCGCGAGACGATGCGCCCGCTGGCGAAGGTCCCCGCGCGGAGCGATCCATCGCCGTTCGGCACCTGCACGTACACCGTCACCGAGCGGGAGGAGGGGTCCACCGACGGGGCCACGCGCGCCACCCGCCCCTCGATCTGCCGCGCCCCCGCGGTGAAGTGCACCGTCTGCCCCGGCTGCACCCCCGCGGCCACGCGCTCGGGGACGGCGGCGGCCAGCTCCAGCACGTCGCCGCGCACCACGGTGAAGAGCGAGGCGCCCTTGGCCACGTGCTCGCCCGGCGACACGACGCGCTTCTCCACGATCCCGTTCACCGGAGCCACCACGCGCGTGTCGGTGACGGAGCGCGCGGTGGTGCTCAGGCGCGCGTTCGCGGCGGCCACGCGGGCGCGGGCGGCGGCCACCTCCTGCTCGCCCACGCGCACGTCGCGCTCGGGAACGGCGCCCTGGCGGTACAGGTCGCGCGTCTGGTCCAGGTTCCACTGCGCGGTGGAGAGCACCGTGCGCGCCGAGGCCAGGTCGGCCCGCGCGCTGGCGTTCTCGCCCGCCTGCTCCACCGCGCGGAAGCGCGCCATCACCTGCCCCGCGGACACGGGCTGCCCCTCGCGCACGTACACGGCGTCCAGGTCGCCCTCCAGCGCGGCGCGCACCTCGGCGCGGTCCAGCGGGTCCAGCGTTCCGGTAACGGGAACGGCGTCTTCCAGCGAAACCAGCCGCGGCGAGGCCACGTCGGCGGGCGCCAGCGTCACGCTGGGGGCGCGGCCGCCGCCGCCCGGCCCGCCCGCCCCGGGGGCGTCGGCGCCGGCGTTCTTGGAGCACGCCGCCAGCTGCAGGGCGGCCACGAGGGCGAACGGAAGAGAACGAGTCACGGTCGGTCCGGATCCGGAGATCATCAGGTCAGCGAGGGGTGGCGGCGGCGGAAGCGGCCGGGAGCGGGACGGGGCGTCCCAGCGCCCGCGAGACCTCCGCCGTCGCCAGGTACAGCCCATGGGTGGCGCGCGCCTCGTTGGTGCGCGCGGTCAGCAGCGCCAGCTGCGCGTCCTGCACCTCCAGCTGCGTCCCCAGCCCGCGGGAGAAGCGGAGCGCGGCCAGGCGGTACGCCTCCTCGGCCTCGGCCACGTTCTGGCTGCTGGCGGCGAAGATGGCCTGCGCGGCCTGCAGCGCGTTGCGCGTGTTGGCGGCCTGCACCGCGGCCGCCTCGCGCGCCTGCCGCGCCTGCGTGGCCGCGATGTCGGCCTGCGCGCGGGCCAGCGCCACGTTGCTGCGCGTGCGGAAGCCGTCGAACACCGGCCAGCTCACCTGCAGCCCCGCCGAGCGGTCGCTGAACCAGCCGCCGTTCTGCTGCGTGCACACGCGGCCGGCGTCCGACCCCGCCGGGCAGTCGATCGTCTGCAGCCTGCCGAACGAGGTGGGCAGCCCGGTGAGCGGGAAGGCCTGGTAGCCGGTCTGCAGGAAGACGGAGACGGTCGGCAGATAGTCCGCCCGCGCCGCGGTGACCGCCGCGCGAGAGGCCTCGGCGCGCAAGCCCGCCGCGCGCACCGCGGGAAGCGAGTCCAGCGCGGCCGGGTCCACCGCCAGCGCCCCCGCGCTCTCGGCCAGCGCCCGCACCTCGGCCGGCTGCAGCGCCGAGGTCAGCCGGAGCGGCGCCTCGGGGGGGAGGTTCGTGAGACGCTTCAATTCCAGCGTGGCCGCCTCGCGGTCGGCGCGCGCCTGGATGACCGCGGGCTCCAGGTTGGCCCGCGCCACCCGCGCGCGCAGGACGTCGTAGCGGCTCTGCCGCCCGGCGCGCTCCAGCTGCTCGGCCTGCGCCAGCTGCTGCTCGGCGAGCGCGAGATTCGCCTCCTGGATGCGCACCAGCCGGTCGGCCAGCAGCGCGTCGAGGTAGGCGCCCAGCACGTCCAGCGTGGCCGCCTGCCGCGTGTCGGCCAGCTCGGCCTGCGTGGCGCCGCGCGTGCGGCTGGCGCCGCGCACCCCCGCCGCCGCGCGCCCGCCCTGGTACAGCGGGACGCTCAGGTTGGCGTTGGCCGAGTAGGTGTTGGGCTGGTTGAAGATGGAGCCCACCGCCTGCGCGCGGGCGCTCTCGTACACGTGCGTGTAGGCGCCGCTGGTGTTCAGCCGCGGCAGCTGCGCGGCGCGCGCGGCGCCCAGCTGCGCCTGCGCCACGTCGGTGCGACGCTCGGCGATGCGCACCTCGTCGCCCACGGTGAGCGCGCGGTTCAGCGCGTCCTGGATGGAAAGGTTCACCGAGTCGCCCGGCGCGGGCGCGGCCTGCTGCGCCGCCACCGGCGCGGCCGCCGCGGCCAGCGCCAGCGCGCAGAGCGGGAGACGGACGAAGAAAGATCCTGCGAACGCTTGCATGTCCCGGGCGATGGGGATGAACGGACGGAAGTGCGAGTGGACAACGTGTGACGCCCGCTCCCCCGGACCGGGTTGCACTTCCGGCGGGAACGGGTGTATTCTACCCGCCGGTCGATTACCAACGGACGGGAACGAACTGCTGTATACAAACGACAGCCAGGAAAGTTTGCACGTTAAGCCGGATGCGTCAAGTAATTGACCCACCGGTCGACAACAAGAGCGAGGAGAGTCGGGAAATGACGATGGCACAGGCGGCGCCGCGCTGGCGCCGCCGCCCCGAAGACCGCCCGCGCGAGATCCTGCAGGCCGCGCTGGAGGTGTTCGGCGAGCAGGGGCTGGCCGGCGCGCGCATCGACGACATCGCCGCGCGCGCCGGGGTGGGCAAGGGAACGCTGTACCACTACTTCCCCGGCAAGGACGAGCTCTTCCGCGAGCTGGTGCGCCACACGGTGCGCGAGCTGACGGTGGGCGTCCTTCCGCCCGACGCGCCGGGAACGGCGGTGGAGCTGCTGCGCGCCTTCATGCACGGCTACTGGGCACGCCTGCGCACCCCGGGCTTCCACACCCTCTACCGGCTGATCCTGGGCGAGCTGCACCAGTTCCCCGAGCTCACCCGCTTCTACGCCGACGAGATCGCGGGAACCACGGTCGACTTCGTAGCCCGCCTGGTCGAGCGCGGGGTGGCCGCGGGCGAGCTGCGGGCGGTGGATCCGCACGCGGCGGGGCGGATGCTGGCGGCGCTCTTCACCCAGAACGCGCTCTGGGCCGCGCGCCCCGAGATCTTCCCGCACGCCGCCCAGCGGCCCGACGCCGAGGTGCTGGCCGAGCTGGAGGAGATGTTCTTCCGGGCGGTGCGGCCATGAGCACCGTGGCCATGCGGATGCCGGGCGCGGCGGAAGATCCGTACGCGCACCGCTACCTGATCGCCGCGGCGGTGTCGGTCGCGTCGATGCTGCAGGTGATCGACACGTCGATCGTGAACGTGGCCATCCCCAACATGATGGGGTCGCTGGGCGCCACCATCGACGAGATCTCGCTCGTCTCCACCGGCTACATCGTCGCCTCGGTCATCGTCATCCCCCTCACCGGGTGGCTGGGCGACTACTTCGGGCGGCGGCGCTACTTCGCGGGGTCCATCCTCCTCTTCACCGCCGCCTCGTTCTTCTGCGGCACCGCGCGCTCGCTGGACGCGCTCGTCGTGTGGCGCATCATCCAGGGTGTGGGCGGGGGGGCGCTGCTCTCCACCTCGCAGGCCATCCTCTACGAGGCCTTCCCCAAGGAGGAGGTGGGGAAAGGGCTCGCGCTGTGGGGACTGGGGGTGATGGTGGGGCCCACGCTGGGGCCGACGCTGGGCGGATGGCTGACCGACAACTGGTCGTGGCCGTGGATCTTTTTCATCAACGTGCCGCTGGGGATCATCGCGGCGCTGATGGTGATGGCGTACGTGCGCGACTCGGCCGGCGGCGGGGCGTCGCGCGGGCAGCGGGTGGACTGGACGGGGATCGTGCTGCTGACCGTGAGCGTGGGCGCGCTGCAGTGGATGCTGGAGCGCGGCGAGCGCTACGACTGGTTCGACTCGCGCCTGGTCATCGGCCTCCTCGTGGTTTCCGTCGCCGGCGGGGCGACGCTGGTGTGGCGCGAGCTCACGGTGAAGCACCCGGTGATCGACTTCCGGCTGCTGAAGCAGGTGCAGTTCACGGTGGGCACCATCATGGGGATCATCCTGGGCGCGGGGCTGATGGGCTCGGTGTTCGTGCTCCCCATCTTCCTGCAGAGCAACCTGCACATGACCGCGTGGCAGACGGGGATCGTGCTCCTTCCCGGCGCGCTCGCCACCGCGGTGGCCATGACGGTGGTGGGCCGCCTCTCGTCGCAGATGGACAACCGCATCCTGGTGGTGGTGGGCACCGCGCTGTTCGGATGGGCGATGTGGGACCTGTCGCACCTGACCACGCAGAGCGGGCCGCACGACTTCTTCTGGCCGCTGATCCTGCGCGGGTTCGGGCTGGGGCTGATGTTCATCCCCCTGACCAACCTGACCATGGCCGAGGTGAGCCAGGCCGACATGTCGCAGGCGTCGGGATTGTACAACTTCTTCCGGCAGCTGGGCGGCTCGTTCAGCATCGCGGTGATGGCATCGGCGCTCACGCGCTTCACCATGGAGAAGTACGCGGTGCTGGTGCCGCACATCTCCCTGTACGACGCCGCCACGCGCCAGCGCATCGACGGGATGGCGGCGGCCATGACGGCGCGCGGGATGGACCCGTTCACCGCGCATAAGCAGGCCATCGCCATGCTGATGCGCTCGGTGCAGGCGCAGGCCAGCGTGCTGGCGTTCGAGAAGATCTACCTGCTGAGCGGCGCCATCCTGGTGGTCTCGGCCCCGCTCCTGCTCCTCTTCCGCACCGGCCGCCCCGGCCACAAGGTGGAGATGGTGGGGGAGTAGGGGAGAAGCCACACGAAGCCAGCGGAGAACCCACCGCTGGCTCCGCTTCTTTTCGCGATGTCAGGCACTTGATCGCACCTTCCCGAGGTGACGTCATCCTGAGGCCGACCACGCAGGAACCGTCGTCCACGCAAGTGGTTGCAGGCCGAAGGATCTATCGCTGGATCGCACGTGAGCCGGGAGACGCGCATCGAACGCGGTCCCGCAGCTCACGTGCGGGACCGGCTATGGATCCTTCGGCCTGCCGGCATCAGTGAGGATACGAGTTCGTCGTGGCCGGCCTCAGGATGACGTCTTTCTGCTTCTCCCTCTGATGAACCCGCGATCGCTGACCGCTCGCGTCTTGCGACCCCTTGACGGGGTGATTACCTTAGCTCTGAGATGAACACGACGATTGACGGGGCCGCGGAGGGCGGCGAGGCGAGGGACGAGGAGACGGCGCTGGCGCTGCGGCTGTGGATTGCGCTGGCGCGGGCGCACAACGCCATCGCCACGCAGGCCGCGGCCGACGTGGCGCGGCACGGGCTGACGGTGGCCGAGTTCGGCGTGCTGGAGGCGCTGTACCACAAGGGGCCCATGCTGCTGAACGAGGTGCAGCGCCGCATCCTGGTCTCCAGCGGCGGCATCACCTACCTGGTGGACCGGCTGGAGAAGCGCGGCCTGGCCGAGCGCCGCGACTGCCCCGGCGACCGCCGCGCGCGCCTGGCCGCCATCACGCCCCAGGGCGAGGCGCTGCTGGCCTCCATCTTCCCGCAGCACGCCGCCGTGATCCGCGACGCCATGCGCGGGCTGGACGCCGACGGGAAGCGCGCCGCCACCGACCTTCTCCGCGCGCTGCTGCACGGAGCCGGGGAGGAGACGCCGGAAGAAGAGTCGTAGGGCGAAGGACCGGACCGGCGGGAAGATCCGGCGAACACACTGTAGGTCAGTATCTCAGCACTGAGAATTAAAGGGGAGGGGATGATGGAATCGTTGGCCACGAGCGGGCTGCACCACGTGACCATGGTGTCGGCGAACGCGCAGCGCACGCTGGACTTCTACCGCAGCGTGCTGGGGCTGGGGCTGGTGAAGCGCACCGTCAACTTCGACGATCCCGGCTCGTACCACCTGTACTTCGGCGATCCCGTGGGGAGCCCGGGGACGCTGCTGACCTTCTTCGAGTGGCCGCACGCGCCGCGCGGGCGCTGGGGGATCGGCGGAGTGCACCACGTGGCCATGGGCGTGGCGACCGACGACGGGCTGCTGAAGTGGAAGCGGCGGCTGACCGACGCGGGCGTGCCGGTGAGCGGGCCGTACGACCGGCGCTGGTTCCACAGCATCTACTTCTCCGATCCCGACGGGCAGATCCTGGAGATCGCGACGAAGGGGCCCGGCTACACGCTCGACGAGCCGGCGGACGCGCTGGGGCGGCAGATCATCATCCCCGGCGAGGGGAACCTGCGCGGGCACCGCGACGAGGCGGCCATCCACGCGCGCACCTGGCCCGAGCCGGTGCCGGAGATCACGCCCGACATGGCGCTGGGCGGGATGCACCACATCTCCGCCATCACCCGCGACGTGGAGGAGGCGAACGACTTCCTGGAGCGCGCGCTGGGGTTGCGGCTCATCAAGAAGACGGTGAACCAGGACGCGCCGGACATTCCGCACTGGTTCTGGGGGAGCTACGATGGGCAGTCGGTGGCGCCGCACAGCGCGTTCACGCTCTTCGGCTTCCCGAAGAACGGGAAGTGGGCGCAGGGCGGCGTGGGGCAGACGCACCACGTGGCGTTCCGCGCCAGGAGCGACGAGCAGCAGGCGGAGTGGCGCGACCACCTGCTGAGCCTGGGCGTGAGCGTGAGCCCGGTGATGGACCGCGACTACTTCCGCAGCATCTACTTCCGCATGCCCGACGGGCTGCTGCTGGAGATCGCCACCGACGGCCCCGGCTTCCTGGTCGACGAGCCGCGCGAGACGCTGGGCACGGAACTGCGCGTCCCGGCGTGGATGGCGGATCAGCGGGAGGAGATCGAGGCGGGGCTGGAGGTATTGAGGTAAGAAGAAAAGAAGTCCTAAGTGCTAAGTGCCAAGTCCTAAGTGAAAAGACTCAGCACTCAGCACTCAGCACTCAGCACTCAGCACTTAGGACTTAGGACTTAGGACTTAGGACTTAGGACTATCCATTCACCCTCCATCCGGAGCTATCCGATGAAAGTCCTGGGATTCGCGGGAAGCCTGCGCGAGGCGTCGTACAACCGCGCGCTGCTGCGTGCCGCGAAGGAGCTGGCGCCCGCTGGGATGGAGATCGAGATCTTCGACATCGGCGGGATCCCGCTGTACAACGAGGACGTGGAGCGCGCCGGCGTTCCCGCGGCGGTGGAGGAGTTCCGCGCCGCCATCCGCTCCGCCGACGCGATCCTCGTCGCCGTGCCCGAGTACAACCACGGCGTGCCGGGCGTGCTGAAGAACGCCATCGACTGGGCCAGCCGCCCGCCCGGCCAGTCGGCGCTGAACGGGAAGCCCGCCGCGCTCTTCGGCGCCTCGCCGGGGCAGACGGGCACGGCGCGCGCGCAGACGCAGCTGCGCGGCTCGTTCGTCTTCACCAACACGCCCGCGCTGCCGCAGCCGGAGGTGCTCGTCTTCCGCGCGCACGAAAAGTTCGACGCCGAGGGCCGCCTCACCGACGAGGCCACCCGCGTCTGGGTCGGCAAGCTCCTCGAGGCGCTGCAAGACTGGGCCACGCGCCTGGCGCGGTAGGATTTGGGTCAGCGGAGAACACCCCCCTCAGGAGACGTCATCCTGAGTCGAAAACCGCGCTTCGCGCGACCACGGAGGATGAAAGGAGATCGGCCGTGAGCACCGGGGCGGCGGAGTGAGCGGATCAGCCTCGCGCAGTTTGCGAGGCTTCCCGTAGTTGTTGCTGCGACTTCAGTCGCCGGTGACCGGCTGCGCCCGCGCACTTTCTATTCAGGCCGGCCACGCCGCAACCGGTGTTCACGCAAGAATTTGCAGGCCGAAGGATCTATAGCCAGCCGACGCGCGTGAGTCTCGGAATCGCACCAGAGCCATCGGTGCGTTTCCCCGAATCACGTGCGGGACGGGCGATAGTCCTTCGGCCTGCCAACGCCTGCGCATGCCCCGTCACGGGGTGGCCGGCCTGAACAGAAAATCATCGCGCCAGTTGTTGCTGCGTAATGCGATCTGAGTTTCTCACCTCCCTGGACGCGCGCCAGCGCGGGGACGACTCAGGATGACGTCCGAGGGCGTGCGTGAGCACGGAGCTGCGCCTGGGCCCGCCGCGTTGAACCCCGCGGGCGCTCGGGTGTACGCAGGCGGTTCTCGCCCAGCCTTGTTTTGCAGGACCTGACCGATCCCATGAAGAAAGCCTACATCGAGACGTACGGGTGCCAGATGAACATCAGCGACAGCGAGCTGATGGCCGGCATCCTGGCGGAGCAGGGGTTCGTGTCCACCGACACCCCCGACGACGCCGACGTCATCCTGGTGAACACCTGCGCCATCCGCGACCACGCCGAGCAGCGCGTGATCGGCCGGGTGGGGCAGCTGCAGCAGTTCCGCCGCGGCGGCGCCGTGGTGGGCGTCACCGGGTGCATGGCGCAGCGCATGGGCGAGTCGCTGCTGGGCCGCGCCGGCGGCGTGGACCTGGTGATGGGCCCCGACGCCTACCGCCAGCTCCCGCAGAAGCTGGCCGACGTGTCCGCCCGCCGCACGCCGCCCCCGGCGCTGCCGCTGGCGCACGGCACGCACGCCCCGCAGCAGCCCCGCGGCCTCACCGTGCTGGGCTTCGATCCGCACGAGAACTACGAGGGCGTGGCCGCGAAGCGCGTCTCGGCCGTCTCGGCGTGGGTGCCCATCCAGCGCGGGTGCAACTACCGCTG
This sequence comes from Longimicrobium sp., assembly GCF_035474595.1. Lineage (NCBI taxonomy): Bacteria > Pseudomonadati > Gemmatimonadota > Longimicrobiia > Longimicrobiales > Longimicrobiaceae > Longimicrobium > Longimicrobium sp. The sequence goes on along the minus strand of NZ_DATIND010000011.1, from coordinate 12,982 downwards.
CACCTACTGCATCGTCCCCTACGTCCGCGGCGACGAGAAGAACCGCGACCCTCGGGCGATCCTGGCCGAGGTCCGCCAGCTCGCGGCGGACGGCGTGCCCGAGGTGACGCTGCTGGGGCAGACGGTGAACAGCTGGGAGCACGGCGACTGGAGCTTCCCGCGCCTCCTCCGCGAGGTGGCGCGGGTGGACGGGATCCGGCGCGTGCGCTTCACCAGCCCGCACCCCAACGGCTTCACCCGCGAGCTGGTGGAGGTGATGGCGGCGGAGCCCGCCGTCTGCCGGCAGCTCCATCTCCCGGTGCAGGCCGGCCACGACCGCACGCTGAAGCGCATGCTGCGGCGCTACACCGTGGCCGAGTACCTGGAGAAGATCGAGTGGGTGCGCGCGGCCATGCCCGGCATCGCCCTCTCCACCGACGTGATCGTGGCCTTCCCCGGCGAGACCGAGGAGGAGTACGAGGCCACGCTGGAGCTGATGCGCCACGTGCGCTACGACGACGCCTTCCTCTACCGCTACTCCGAGCGCGAGGGAACGCCCGCCACGCGCCTCCCGCGCGACCAGTTCGTTCCCGAGGACATCGGCCAGGCGCGGCTGGAGCGGCTGATCGAGACCCACCGGCAGATCCAGTCCGAGATCTACCACGCCGAGGTGGGGCGCGTGGAAGAGGTGCTGGTGGAGAAGGAGGGCCGGCGCGGCGGCGTGCAGGGGCGCACCGCGGGGAACAAGGTGGTGACCTTCGACGGCCCCGCCTCGCTCATCGGCACCTTCGCCGAGGTGCGGCTGACGGGGACCTCCGGCTCCACCTTCAGCGGTGAGCTGGTGGAGAGCGCCGAGCTGGCGGAGATGGCGGCGTGAAGCCGGCCGGCTGGATCTTCGTCGCCATCGTGGCCGTTCTGGCCGGCATCTTCGCCGTGCTGAACCGCTGGGAGCGGGTCAGCATCAGCCTGGGCATCGTCCGGCTGAACGCCGTTCCGCTCGCCATCGCCCTCTTCGCCGCCTTCCTGCTGGGGATGGCGGCCATGCTCCTCGTCTCGCTCCCGCAGGACCGCCGCACCCGCGACCTCCTCCGCGCCCACGGCCTCCTCGACGCCGCCGATCCCCCGTCTTCCCCCGTCTCCGCCCGTCCCGAGCCTCGCGACGCGTTCGAAGCCTGAGCTGATCTGACGCGGAGACGCAGAGAACTCATCGCGCGCACGGAGCTCTCCGCGTCTCCGCGTCTCCGCGTGAGATCCTGCGATGTTGGGGAGAATCGAGGCAAATTCGTTCCGCGACTCCGTTTACCTGAGGTCGCGCGACGCACCGAATGACAACGCCGTGAACGCGGGGCTTGCCCCGAGCGTTCACGGCGTTTATCGTCTCGCGCTTCCGTTTACATTGCGCCGCCGCGTTCCGGGCGGCGCGCGTGCTCAGGGCACGGTCGTGGTGCTCTGCAGGTTGAACGTTACGCCCGTGGTGGCGCCGTCGGTCACCGTCACGGTGCGCGTGGCCGTCTGCCCCGCCACCAGCGCGAAGCCGAGCGGCACCTGCACCGCCACCGAGTAGGTGGACGACGGCACGCTGGTAAAGGTGAACACGCCCGCGCCGTTGGTCACCGTGGAGTCCTGCCCCACCAGGATCACGGAAACGCCGCCCGCGCCCGCGCCGTCCTCGGTCACCTGGCCCTGGATGGTGCCCACGCCGGCCGCGCCGCCGCCGTTGCGGCCGAACTCGCTGCCGGTGAAGGCGTTGGCCCCATCGCACGCGGCGGCGGCGAGCACGGTGCACGCGGCCGCGATCCCGAGCTTCAAGCGCACTCGCATCTCGCACCTCCGGTTCATCACCCTCCACCGGCCCGGACGGGCCGTCAGGAGCCGCGCATGCAACCGCCGCGCCATCTGCGTCCGCCGCATCTGCATCGTCCGCAAGGAGTTGAAGGGAGATGACGGCGCTCCGCATCCCCCTCGTCTCCGCCTTCCTCGCCTTTCTGGGCGGGCTCCTCCTCGGCCTGCGGGTGGAGATGGTGCCCGCCTCCGCGGCCCTCGCGGCGGTGCTCGTCCTCGCCGCCGCCGCGCTCCACCGTCCCGTGACGGGGATGGCGATGCCGCGCCGGGCCACGCACGCCGCCCTCCTCGCCGCGCTGGCGCTGGCGGGCGCGGGGGACGCGGCGCTCGCGCGGAGCGACGCCGCCGGCGACTGCCGCTCGACGCTGGCGGACGGCGCGGCGCTCTCCGTCACCGGCGCGCTCGCGGCCGACTTCGCGCCGCCGCGGGACAGCACCGAGCGCATCCCCCTCCTCCCGCTGCAGGTCGCCCGCGCGTCGGTCCGGGGCCAGTTGGTCGAGAGATGCGACGTCGAGGTGCGCCTCCGCCTCCCGCGCGGCGCCCCCGCCCTCGCCGCGGGGACGGAGCTGCGGGTGATGGGGGAATGGCGGCTCCTTCCCTCCCCCGTGGACCCCAGCCGGTGGCCGGCGGACCCGGCGTACCGCGGCTACGTGCTGGCGCGGACCGCGGCCGTCGCCGCGCCGGCGGCGTTCGCGCGGCACCCGCTGCTCGCGCTCCGCGGCCGCGCCGAGCGGCAGATCCGCCGCCTTTTCCCGCGCAACGCGCCGCTGGCGGACGCGCTGGTGCTGGGCCGGCGCGAGACGCTGGACCGCGCCGTGGCGGACCGCTTCGCCGCGTCGGGGCTGGTGCACCTGCTCGCCATCTCGGGGACGCACGTCGCCCTCGTTGCCGCGGCGCTGATGCTGCTGGCGCGCGTCGTCCGCGTCCGCCGCGACGCCGCCGTGTGGCTCACCATCGTCCTCGTCGCCCTGTACCTGGCGATGATCGGCGCGCCGCCGTCGGCCGTGCGCTCGGGGATCATGACGGCGCTCACGCTGCTCACCCTCGTCCTGCAGCGCCCCTCATCCCCCTTCTCCATCATCGCCGCCGCGGCGTTCGTGATCCTGGCGCTGGAGCCGATGGCCGCGCTGGACGCCGGGGTGCAGCTCTCCTTCGCGGGCGTGCTGGGGATCCTGGTCCTCCGCCGCGCCATGCTCGACCGCGTCCCCCCGCGTCTCCGCGAGGGAAAGGTGGTGCGGCCGCTGACCGAATCCCTCGTCGTCAGCGTCGCCGCGTTCGTGGCGACGGCACCCATCGCCGCGCACCACTTCGGCCAGGCCGCGCCGGTTTCCATCCTCGCCAATCTCCCCGCCATCCCCCTGAGCAGCCTCGCCCTGGTGGGGATCGGCGCGGCGTGCGCCATCGAGCCGCTGTCGCCCGGCCTGGCGCGGCTGGTGGCGGACGGCGCCTCGCTGGCGATGGACGCGCTGCAGAAGATCGTGGACGTCGCCGCCGCCGTCCCCGGCGGGCACGCGGCAGTGGCCCGGCCGGCGTGGTGGCTCTGGGCCGCGGCGGCGCTGGCCTTTCTCCTCGCGCTGGAGTGGTCGGCGCGGATGCGGCAGCGCGTCCGCTGGGCCGTGGCCCCCGCCGCCGCGGGCACCGTCTTCCTCCTCCTCCCGCTCGCCGCCGCCCCCGCGCGCGGGCTGGAGATCGTGATCCTCGACGTCGGCCAGGGAGACGCCATCGCGCTGCACACGCCGGGCGACCGCTGGGTGCTGGTGGACGCGGGCCCGGCGGACGAGCACTTCGATGCCGGCGCGCGGCGCGTCCTCCCCTATCTCCGCGCGCACGGGGCGCGGCGGGTGGAGGCGATGGTGCTCACGCACCCGCACGTGGACCACATCGGCGGCGCGCCCGCGGTGATGCGGGGGATGCCGGTGGAGCGGCTGATCGACCCCGGGCTGGCCTTCGGGACGCCGCAGTATCTCGGCGTCCTCGCGGTGGCCGAATCGACCCACGTGCACTGGGCTGCGGCACGGCAGGACCGTGCTTTGCGGATCGACGGGGTGGAACTGACGTTCCTGTGGCCCGCTGCGGACGTTCTTGACGCGCCCGCGGACGCGAACGACATTTCGGCCGTGGTCGAGCTCCGCTATGGGGCGTTCTCCATGCTGCTTACGGGCGATGCGCCGGACTTCGTGGAGCACGCGCTGGTGGCGCGCTACGGCGACCGGCTGCGCTCGGCGGTGCTGAAGGCGGGGCACCACGGGAGCCGCACCGCCTCGTCGCAGGAGCTGCTGGAGACGGTTCGCCCCGCGCTGGCCGTGATCTCCTGCGGCCGCCGCAACCGCTACGGACACCCCGCCCCCGAGACCGTCGCCCGCCTCCGCTCCGACGGCATCGACGTGGCGCGGACGGACCTGGACGGCACGGTGACGATCGACGTCGACCCGGGCGGACGCAGCTGGCATCGGGAGACGCAGTGAAGCTGCTGTCGCGGATCGCCGATGGGGTGATCGGAAGGGAAGTACCGGCGGGCGAGCTTCCGGGCGCGCCGCTCCCGCCGGGGGTGAAGGTGCGGCGCAACCGGTGGATCCCGCGGATCGGCGGGGTCACGGGGCGGATGAAGGGGCACGCCGCCGCGGTCACGCTGGGCGGAACGATCCTGGTCCACCCCGACGTGGAGATCGACGAGGGGCTGCTGGTGCACGAGCTGGTGCACGTGGAGCAGTGGCGGGCGGACAGGCTGTTCGCGGTGAAGTACGTGGCGGAGTGGGTGCGCCGCGGTTACATGGGCAACCGCTACGAGGTCGAGGCCTACGAGCGGGAACGGCGCTACCGCGCGGACCCGAAGAAAACGGCGAGGAATCCGTGAGCAGCAAGGGCATCATCACCATCGAGCGCCACATCATCGAGGCCGAGCGGCAGTTTCCCGAGGCCACGGGCGCATTCAGCAACATCCTGTACGACATCGCCTTCGCGGCGAAGATGATCGGCAAGGAGGTGCGGCGCGCCGGCCTGGCCGACGTGCTGGGGTACACCGGCGAGGTGAACGTGCAGGGCGAGGAGGTGCGCAAGCTGGACGAGTACGCACACGAGGTGCTGTTCAAGGCGCTGGACCACACCGGCCACCTGTGCGGGATGGCGTCGGAAGAGGTCGAGGACTTCATCCCCATCCCCGACCGCTTTCCCACCGGCAACTACTCGGTGGTCTTCGACCCGCTCGACGGCTCGTCGAACATCGACGCCAACGTCTCGGTGGGCACCATCTTCTCGGTGCAGCGCAAGGTGAGCGACCACCCGCGCGGCTGCGTGGACGACTGCCTGCAGCCCGGCTACAAGCAGGTGGCGGCCGGCTACGTGGTCTACGGCTCGTCGACCATGCTGGTGTACACCACGGGGAACGGGGTGCACGGCTTCACCCTGGAGCCGTCGATCGGCGAGTTCCTGCTGTCGCACCCGCACATGTGCATTCCCGAGAAGGGGCAGCGCATCTACAGCGTGAACGAGGGCAACTACTCGCGCTGGAGCGCCGGGCAGCGGCGGATGGTGGACTGGATGAAGGGCGCCACGCCCGACAACCCCAGGCCGTTCTCGTCGCGCTACATCGGGTCGCTGGTGGCCGACTTCCACCGCAACCTGCTGTACGGCGGGCTGTTCATGTACCCGGCCGACGTGAAGAACCCCAACGGCAAGCTGCGGCTGCTGTACGAGGCCGCGCCGCTGGCCATGATCGTGGAGCACGCGGGCGGGAAAGCGACGGACGGGCAACGCAGGATCATGGAGATCGAGCCCGAGTCGCTGCACCAGCGCACCCCGCTCTTCATCGGCACCAGCGAGTACGTGGACCTCGCGGCCAGGTTCCTGGCCGAGGAGACGGTGGAAGAGCCCGCGCTCGCCGGCGTCTGACGCCACGCCAGCAGGTCGAAGCCACGAGCCCCGGCCGTCATCGCGACGGCCGGGGCTCGGTTGGTTTTCAGCGTCGGATCGGCGATGCCGGCTGGCGATTCTTTGCGTCGTCAGCTACATCGCGTGCTCCGGCACCGCGCCCTCTCCGGCCGGCCTAGGCCGTCCACCTCTCCCGTACCGGGAGAGGTAGCTGGACCGGCATCCCCGGCACGGGGAAGTATTGGCGCAAGCATAGTTTGCAGGCCGCGCCGATGGTTTGGCCGCCCCCCTCGCCCGGAACGGGAGAGGGCGAGCGCTCCAAGGCGCGGGGAGAGGGCGCGAGGCGTCGGAAACGCACCGAAGCCTCGGCATGCACCACCCGGCACTCAGCACTCGGCACTCGGCACTCGGCACTCGGCACTCAGCACTCAGCACTCAGCACTCAGCACTCAGCACTCAGCACTCAGCACTCAGCACTCAGCACTCAGCACTCAGCACTCAGCACTCAGCACTTCAGTAGATGAACACCGGCGTCCCGACGTCGATCTGGTGGTAGAGATACCGCACCGCCTCGTTCGACATGCGGATGCAGCCGTGCGAGACGTTCTGGCCCAGCAGCTCGGGGTGGTTGGTACCGTGCACCGCGATCCCCTCGCCCAGGTAGAGCGCGGTGGTGCCCAGCATCCCGCGCTCCCAGCGGCGGGGGCTGTCGGCGGGGGGGATGGGCTCCTTGCGCTCGATGTACTGCCAGTCGGGCACGTACCAGCGCGGGTTCTTCTCCTTGCGCTGGATGCGGAACATCCCGCGCGGAGTGGAGAACTCCCACTTCTGCCCGGCCCCCTCCAGCCGCGTTCCCGTCCCCGTGCCGACGACCGACGACCAGAGCACGCGCGACTCCTCCATCAGGTACAGCCGGTGCTCGGCCAGGGAGATCACCACGTACTTCCCCTCCACGTTCACCGGGGGGTCGCGGTAGCGTTCGGCGCCCTCGCCGGCCACGCCGTGCTCCAGCGCCAGCGGCTCCAGCGGCAGCTGCGCCGCCGCCGTCCGCGCGCCGAAAGCCGCCGCGAGCGCCGCGGCGGCGAACGAAACCAGGACCTTCGCAGGAAACTTCATCGTACTCCCGTACTTTCGTACTGTTATTCCAGAAGCTCGCGCTGCAGCCGCCGCATGCGCATCAGGTCGTACACGTGGGCGATCTCGCCGCCCAGTATGAACACCACCGCCGAGTAGTAGATCCACAGCACCAGGATGATGGGCGTCACCAGCACGCCGTACACCTGCTGCCAGCTGCCGGCGTGCAGCACGTAGATGGCGAACAGCCCCTTGAGCAGCTCCCACGCCAGCGAGGTGAACACCGCCGCCACCATCGCCATCCGCCAGGGCGTGCGCCGCTTGGGAAGATAGCGGTAGATGAGCAGGAACATCAGGAAGATGAAGAGGAACGCCAGCAGCCGCGCCCACACCAGCTGCACCGTCTGCATGTCGATCCACCGCGTGCCGATCAGCCGCACCCCCAGGTTCTGCGCCGCGTCCAGGATCACCGTGATCCCGGTGTTCGCCACGAAGAGCGTCCCGGCGACCAGCATCATCTGCAGGTCGAACACCTTCCCCTCCACGATGCCGCGCTCCTCGGGGAGGTCGAAGATCTCCTTCAGCGAGGTGCGCAGCGTGGCGATGAGGCGCGACGAGATCCAGAGGAAGAGCACCAGGCCCACGACCCCGAAGCTGGTGCGCCCGGCCAGCACCGCGTCCACGATCTGGTAGCTGCGGCGGACGACCGACTCGGTGGGGGGGAGGATGGTGACGATGTAGTCGACCGCGGCCTTGCGCGGGTCGGTGACCACGCGCGCCAGCACGATGCCGAAGATCCCCACCAGCATGAGCAGGAAGGGAACGGCCGCGAACAGCACGTCGAAGGCGATACCGCCGGCCAGGAAGAAGATCTCGTCCTCGCCCGCCTTGCGGTACAGGTGGCCCACGAAGTCGCCGCCGTAGCGCGCAAAGCGTGCGAGGGCCGCCACGGCGGCCCTCGGCACGTTCACCCGGCGCATCCAGCGCCTGCGCTCCACGGTAGACATCGCTCAGACCTCGCGGTCGGCGGGCGCGCGTGTCGACCGCATCAGGCCAGGTCGCCCCGGTCCTCCTCGGTGGTGACCTCGGTGACCACGATCTCGGCGCTCGCGGCCGCCGGGCCGGCGTCCGCCTCCTCGCCCGCGTCGCCGCCGTCGCCGTTGCGGCCCAGCGTGCTGCGGTAGGCGCGCTTGGCGTCGTCCACCCGGCGCTGCAGCTCGCCGCGCGCGGTGGCGGCGGCGCCGCGCCCCACGTCCAGCGCGGCGCGGGCCTGCTGCACGCGCGACTCCACCTGCCCGCGCACCCCGCCGATGGCGCCGCCCACGCGGTCGCGGGCGCCCTCCACCCGCGTCATCACCTGGTCGCGCGCGCCGTTCACGCGCCCCTGCACGTCGTCCGCCAGGCGCCGCGCGGCGCCCGCGATCTCGGCCTGCGTCTCGGTGCCCGAGCGCGGGGCCAGCAGCAGCGCCGCCGCGGCGCCCACCAGCGCGCCCAGCAGGAAGGTGCCGGCACCCCCGCCGCCGCGCGTTTCGATCACGAAGGTCGGCAGGTCGTCGTAGTCCGCCATGTGTGGGGTCCGCGGTGGAAGGGTCAGGTCGCGGCGGCCGCGGGAGGGTGCCCGTTGGGGCCGTGCGCGGCCGGGGCCACGGTGCGCTCCAGCGCGTGCCGCAGCCGCTTCAGGTCCACCGGCTTCTGCAGGAAGAAGTCGGCCTCGCGCTTCAGGAGGCGCTCCACCCCGTCGCCGCCGCAGGCGCCGGTGATGACGATGAAGGTGACCGGGTGGGCGGCCTGCGAGCGAACCCGCCGCAGGATCTGCAGCCCGTCGGTGTCGGGAAGGTAGAAGTCGCAGACCACGGTGTCGGGGCGGAACTCGCTCAGCCGCCGCATCCCCGATTCGCCGTTCTCGGCCGACGCGACCGTGTAGCCCTCTTCGGAAAGCAGGCTCTCCAGCGCTTCGCGCGCACCCGGCTCGTCTTCGATGACCAGAATACGTTGTGCAGCCATTGCCCTGCAACCTCGGTGCGCGGTCATCCTCCGTCGCTCGTACCCCTGGAAGGGCAATCGGCATGCCACATTCAGGTAAACGAATGTTGTCACCAAAATGCAGCAACCCGCGCCAGATCAAGAAGATCGTGCGGCAAACCTTTGACGTGCTCCGCACCGGCCGAGCGTCACCAGAGGCTCTGATGGAATGCAGGTGAAGCATCGCTGCATCACCGCGGCGCCCGTGGAGCCCTCCCCCCGCGGCTGGGGCCGCGTACCCCCTCCCGATAACGGGAGGGGGTAACTTCGACCGCCTCGCGCGGGCGGTGGCGCACTCGTCGGGCGGTGGTGTGACGCGTGACCCGACCAGGTATCGGCGCCACTCCGCAGGCCACCTCACGCTGAGTTCTCTACTCCCCGCGGGAGCGGGCGGAGGGGCCGGGGGAGGGAGCCGGCAAGGCGGGCAGGATGCATCCCTCCCGGTGCCGAAGCTGTTCTCTCGGTTAGGTCTCCCCCTTCTCCTGCTGTCGGAGAAGGGGGCCGGGGGGATGAGGGTTCCCGGCGCGCAACGCCCCATCGATCTCCATCCAGCCACCGTCCCTGTTGTTGTTGGGCTGTTGGTTGTTGTGGTGGAGATCCGACAAACGACGCGGGCCGCGCCCCCGATGGGAAGCGCGGCCCGCGATCGATCTGTTGCGATGGAGAGGCTTACGCGACTCCGGCCGGCTCCGGCGTTACCGCGCGGTTCAGGCGGTTGCGCAGCTCGTCTTCCTCGATCCCCAGCATGGTGGCGGCGCGCTGGTGGTCGCCGTCCACGAAGGAGAAGGTCTTCAGCACCAGCGTGCGCTCCGCCTGCTCCAGCGGCGTGCCCACCGGAAGGCGGATCTCGCGGTCGTCGCTCTGGATGAGCTCGTGCGCGCGCAGGTCGGCCAGCGAAACGCTGTCGGTGCGGGCCAGGATCACCGCGCGCTCCAGCGCGTTCTTCAGCTCGCGGACGTTGCCCGGCCAGCGGTAGGTGTTGATGAACTCCAGCGCGTCGGCCGAAAAGCCCTTCAGCGGCTTCTGGTTCTCCTCGGCGAAGCGGCGGAGGAAGTGCTCGGCCAGCACGCGCACGTCGCCGCGGCGCTCGCGCAGCGGCGGCAGGGTGAGCGGGATCACGGCCAGGCGGTGGTACAGGTCCTCGCGCAGCTCGCCGCTGTCCAGCGCCTTCTGGATCACCTTGTTGGTGGCGCTCACCACGCGGATGTCCACGTGGATCTCCTTCTTCCCGCCCAGCCGGCGGAACGAGCGCTGCTCCAGCGCGCGCAGCAGCTTCACCTGGATGTCGGCCTCCATCTCGGCCACCTCGTCCAGGAACAGCGTGCCGCCGTCGGCCAGCTCGAAGCACCCGGGCTTCTCGTTGATGGCCCCGGTGAAGGCGCCCTTCTCGTGCCCGAAGAGCTCGTTCTCCAGGATCTCGCGCGGGAAGGCGGCGCAGTTGATGGCGATGAACGGCCCCTTCGCCCGCCCGCTCTTGTCGTGGATGGCGCGGGCGACCAGCTCCTTGCCGGTGCCGCTCTCGCCCACGATGAAGATGCTGGCGGCGCTCGGCGCGGCGGCCTCGATCATCGAGTAGATGTCGCGCATCTCCTCGCTCTGGCCGATCAGGTCGCCGAAGCGGGTGAGGTTCTTGAGCTTCTCCTCGAGCTGCTTGTTGGCCTGCTTCACCCGGAAGGCGTCGACCGCCTTGGGGAGAAGGGCCTTCAGCCGCTCGATGTTCAGCGGCTTCTCCAGGTAGTCGTAGGCGCCCTGCCGCATGGCCTGCACGGCGGTGTCCACGCTGGCCGAGCCGGTGATGATGATCATCTCGCTGGGGATCCCGGCCTCGCGCATGCGGCGGAACAGCTCCAGCCCGTCCATCTCCGGCATGCGCAGGTCGGCCAGCACCACGCCGTATCCGCCCTGGCTCACCATCTCCCACGCCTTCTTGCCGTCGGTGGCGGTGTCGACCTCGAAGCCGTCGTCGGCCAGGAGCATCTGCAAACCGTCGACGATGTGCCGCTCGTCGTCCGCGACCAGGATCTTTTCTGCCATTGCCGGCCGTGTGTTCCGGGGGTGGTTTTTCAGTGTGCCAGATGTGAAGTATACCTATACCCAACGCCGCCGAAAAGGGTCAACCCGTTGCGGCGGCTGGACCTGCGGAAGTCCTGAGTGCTAAGTCCTAAGTGCTGAGTGGCAAGCGGTTGGGCGCCCCACCAAGGATGGGCGATCAGGTCACTCAGGACTCAGGACTTGGGACTTAGGACTTGTTCGCCAGCGGCAGCGCGAACACCAGCGCGGGCGCGCCCGCCGCCTCGCGTGCCTCCACGCGCCCGCCCACCGCCTCGGCCAGCGCGTGCGCGGCGGCCATGCGGGGCGACGGGTCGCCGCAGAGCGCGGCCACCACGCGGCCGCTGTCGGCCAGCGCCAAGCGGCTCTCGCCGTTCTCCTCGGCCACCGAGATGCACAGGGTGCCGCCGCGCTGCATGCGGTCCATGACCTCGAGCACCAGGTTCAGGATCACCTGGCGGCTGGGCTCACGGGGCACGTGCACGCGCGCCATCCCCCCCTCGGGGCGGTACTCCACCTGGATGTCGTGGTGGCGCGCCTCGAGCTGGATGAGCTCCATCACCTCCTCGGCCAGCTCGTTCAGCGTGGTGTTCTCGGCGCCGCGCCCGGGGCGCGACAGGCGCAGCAGCAGCTCGATGCGCCGGTTCACCCGCTCCAGCTCGCCCGCCAGCACGCCGATGTAGCGCTGCACCTCTTCGGCCGCGTCGGCGCGGGCCACGCGGCGCTTGAGCACCTCCAGGTTGATGACCATGGAGTGCAGCGGGTTCTTGATCTCGTGGGCCAGGTCGTCGGCCAGGCGCTCCAGCAGGTCGAGCTTGTTGGCGCGCAGGGCCAGCCCGTCCGCGGCGTCGGGGCCGGGAGGGTGGGGGGGCGCGCCGGCGCCGGCCGGGTGAAGGCTGGGGGTCTCGGTGATCACGGATCTCGGGTGTACGGCGTCCCGTGGCCGCGCACCGGTGGGTGCCGCGGCCCGAACGTCGTCGTCAGTCTGGCTTCAGGGAATCCGGGCCGTCTCCATCAAACGCCCGTTCACCTGACGCGGGCGTTCCAAGTGCCCGGTAGCACAAACCGTTCCCACGGAAGCATCCTTTTCCCGCGCGGAGACACGGAGACCCGGGGCTCATGGAAGGCGATCGGTGGCGGGAGCGGGCGTGGCATGCACGGACGGCATCCCTCGATCTCGCGTGGAGACTCGGAGCCGCGGAGAGCTCATACCAGCTTCGGGATCGATCGTGTAAGCCGGCGCACGTGCAGCCTCACGTATAGATCCTTCGGCCTGCAACCGCTCGTGCAGCGGCAACGACGGTGTGGGCGGCCCGCCTGAATAGAAGGTTCCGCGCGCAGCCGGTCACCGGCGACTGAAGTCGCAGCAACAACTACGGGAAGCCTCGCAAACTGCGCGAGGCTGATCCGCTCATTCTGTGGCATCAGCGCTCACGACCAATCTCCTTTCATCCCCCGTGGTCGCGCGCAGCGCGGTGTTCGACTCAGGATGACGTCTCTCCGTTTGTATACAGAGATAATTACCAGACCCGCTTCATCCGCCCGCACGAACCCCCCCGCGTCTCCGCGTGAGGTCCGGGGATGATGAAGGAACGGGCGGACCCAGTCGCGGCCCGCCCGTTCTCATCTTCTTCCCCGAATCTCCCGTGCTTCAGGGAGATGACGATCAGTCCGACAGGTCCCAGTCGTCGGCGGCGGCCTTCATGCGCATGGCGGCCGGGCCGGTGCGGCGGATCTCGGGAATGGAGACGATGCGCTGCACCATCTCCTGCGTGCCGTCCACCCGCAGCTGGCGGAAAAGGAAGGCGAAGGTCTCGCGCAGCACCGCGCGCACCTTCTCGCGGTCGCCCTCGGGCAGCTCCCACAGCTCGCGCTTGAACGCGCCCAGCGCCTTCTTGCGCGCCTTGTAGATGAACTGCTCTTCGGTGTCGCTGGGCTTCCGCTCGTCGGGGAAGTTCTGGCGGCAGTGCTCGTACATCCGGTCGCGCAGCTCGGACGGGATGTTGTCGTACAGCAGGTTCTGGAAGTTGGTGGCCAGGTGGATCTCGGCCGTCTCCACGTCGGGGAAGGTGCCGAACGCGCTCTGCGGCAGCGTGCTGGCGCCGTGCTGCACCGCGCCGGACAGCCCGTACTCGCTGCGCGAGATCTC